>JAOZMU010000557.1:2369-3035 GCA_029934165.1 Bacteroidales bacterium | reverse complement strand
CGATAGTCCCCCTGGCTACCTAACCCCCCGAACACATACACCTCATCCTCAAAAACGGTCAATGCGTAGGCACATAAAGGCTGCGGCAAGGGGGCCGCCTCCCGCCAAACATCTTGTTGGATATCGTAGATATGGGTCACAGACTGCGGTTGCCATGCCGCATCACAGCCCCCCGGAACTACCAGGACATTCTGCACCAAGCCGGCGCCCACATTGGCCAAGGCCACCGGGCGTGGCGAGCCAACCCGCCACACGCGCAACGCTACATCATAAATAGAAAGGTCCGCTACTGGCCCCGCCGAGGTCATTCCGCCAATCCCATAGAGCGTTCCCGCGTGCAGAGCTAGTCCCAATCCTGCGCGGCGCACCGGCAAGGGCGCGAGTTCTTCCCACCCATCATCTTCGGTCAAGATCAAGGGGTCAAGGGGGGACTGGGCAGGGTCAAAAATATTACTATCCAGCGATGCTGCGGTCGGATTATGGGGACGTTGCGGTAAGGTCATGATAAACACCGCTACGACCCCCGCGAGCAGCAGTCCCCACCAGCGCTCACGGGGCCAGGGGGGAGAAGCCGGCGGTAGCGGCGCACTATCTGCCCGCGGTGCTGTGGGTGTGCTAACCGCAGTTTTTAAACTGGGGGCAGCCACCTCAGTAGCAACCGGCGTC
>JAOZMU010000557.1:0-2359 GCA_029934165.1 Bacteroidales bacterium | reverse complement strand
AATTACCCACCCTTCCTGCACGGCTAACACCGTCAACTCCGTCCGCGACGCGACCCCCGTTTTGGCGAAAATGTTCCGCAAATGTACCTTGACGGTATTGGGGCTAAGGAAGGCCCGTGCGGCAATTTCACGGTTGGTCAATCCCTCGGCCACCAAGTCAACCATCTCTAACTCACGGGGGCTTAACGGCTCACCATATTCAACTGGCATGTAGCGCCTCAGCTTTGGGAAATTTCACCATTAGGTTCCTCTGTATATTACGAGTTGTAACGACGAGTTTTGGATCACCACGGCAGTCAATGCGGGTCACATTGAAAGTGAAAATAAACCACGCTGCGGGTTTCTGGGCGCACCAACACACTTTCGTTGAGCCGTAACCCCGCCACCCAAAGAATACGTTTTTCATCTGCCACTAAAGGTAAGTAGTTACGCCAGGCTTTCGGGACTTTTGCGTTGATCAAAAAATCGCTAAGACGCACTTTCGAGCCATGCATCCCTTGGGGTCGAAACCGCTCACCCGTGTGGCGCGTGCGCAACACGAACGGAGTATGCACATTCTCCACATCCATCCACGCCACAAAGGGATTGGCGTTCTCAGTAATCATATCCAGATTCCAATGTGTGACCGATTGTGTATGCAACCGCCATCCCGCTGGCAAAACCACAGTCCCCGGAATAGCGACTGGGATGTTGGATTCTGGCGCCAACCAGGGCTGTTCCGCCGGCAGATAGAGTGCATGACGATCAGATATGGTGAGTGTGGTGTAGCCCACGCGCAAGCAGAGACCTTGTGGCAAGGTCGCTTCCGCCCCGGTCTGCCCCGTCTGCGCAACATGCGCGGCAGCTTCGATATGCACAAAATCCATATCCCGTAGCGTATCACGCAGGCCATAGGCCGCTTTGCGAATCAAGGCGCGGCGCACCGCGAGTGGTTGCTCGCGCCAACCACGCAACTCAAAGACTAGGGCGTCAGCGTGTTCACGCACTAACAGGGTGTCCCAAGCAATGTTGACGAACTCTTGCATGACATCATATTCAGCCCGCAAGACTTCGGCCAAATTCCGTAAACGGTGCGCAATTTGCGGATTGATGTTGGCAAGATACGGGAAGGTTTCGTGACGTAGCCGGTTACGGAAAAAGGCCGTATCTTGATTGGAGCTATCTTGGCGTGGCGCCAGCTTATTTGTGGTGCAATAGCGCTCGATGTCAACACGCGATGTGGTCAATAACGGACGTACTAACTGCAATGCAGATGACGGTTTGCAGGTATCAAGTAAAAAATGATACGCATTAAAGGCGCGTTTGGGCAACATTCCCCGCAAGCCGGCAGAGCCTGCGCCACGCAATACGTGCATCAATACAGTCTCAGCTTGGTCATCTGCAGTGTGGCCCACCGCCACCTTTTGCGCGCCGATATTTTGGGCGACCGCGCATAAGAAACGATAGCGAACCCGTCGGGCGGCTTGTTCTAGTGTCAGTTTTTCACGCGCCGCAATAGCGGGCACATCCACACGCTTGACCGTACACGGCAAATCCCACGCGGCTGCCAGTTGGGACACGAACGTGGCATCGGCATCCGCCGCCACATCACGTATGCCATGATGCAGATGGGCGACATGCAAATCCAGCGACAAATGTTCAGCCCAATGCTGCAACAAGTGTAATAGCGCGACCGAATCTGGCCCCCCCGACACTCCCACCACAACCCGATCTCCATTAGTCAATAAGTTGTGATGACGGACGTAGTTTCTCACCTCATGCAAAAGTTTCATCAAATTTACCAGTATAACCGTGAGCGTGTTTCAGATAGGCTTAGGAATGGGACTTAAATAACGGTCCCCATTCAAGCTGAAAACGGGCATTAACCACGTTCCAGATTGGTTCAATCTCCAAGATTGCACCAATCTGGAAACTCCAAAGTTATTTACGAGCGAATCCTTAATTTTCAACCCTTAACAGGATTGGAAATAAATTTTCATCCTGTTAAGCCGATTTGAATTTCTGTTGAGTTACTTGAAGTCAGTCTGCCCGTAATGAATGACGCAAAAAGGCTTCCATAAAAGCATCTAAATTCCCATCCAATACGGCTTGAATGTTACCCGTTTCGTAGTTACTGCGGTGGTCTTTGACCATTTGATAGGGATGTAACACATAAGAACGGATTTGATTGCCCCAGCCGGCATCCACATGTGCACCTTTGAGACGCTCCAACTCGGCGCGATGCTTGTCTTCCTCTCTTTGTACCAAGCGTGCTTTGAGAATGCGTAATGCCGTCTCACGGTTTTGCACCTGGGAACGTTCATTCTGACACGATACAATAATCCCCGTAGGTTTATGGGTGATGCGTATCGCCGTGTCT
>JAOZMU010000061.1 GCA_029934165.1 Bacteroidales bacterium | reverse complement strand
CACTTTGGCAAGCTACCGCTACAATCCCTGCCGCAAAACGCCTTTGTAGCAAGCAATTTGACAAAACAGATAAATTTTCATGAACAAACCATGTATCAATTAGCAAAAAAACAACTTAGTAAAATAAATTTTGCAACTTGAATATTATCAGGCGTAAGATAATTAGTGTCTGTCCATAAAGTCTCGATGTTGATGTCTTTGCAAAATTATATATTTTTAAATATCTTATTAATAAGTAATTAAAATATCAACACCGAGACTAATACAGATAACACTATGTGCTTAAAAGTTGGAACTAACTGCACTAAGCTATGTGAAATAATTTACTTTTTCAGATTGCATAAAATTCTTATTTTTTAATTGTTACTTAGTATATCTAAATTCGTTCTTTTTTTATACGTTTGCGTCCATTTTTTATTAATTGAATTTCGATGTTTTGGAGTTATTATAAGATAGTAATCAGGAACATAAGACGATACAAAGTCTTTACGTTTTTGAACATTTTTGGATTGACACTTGGGTTAACAGGCTTTATGCTGATGATGCTTTTTGTTAAAGAAGAGCTAAGTTATGATATTTTTCATGAAAAAGCAGATAATATTTATCGAATTACTGAGCGGATTGACATCAACAAAAACGGCGAACATTCGGCAAGTGTTCCATTTCCGTTTGGACCTACGATGGCTGCCGAATTTCCAGAGTATGTGAAATATGCAGTACGGTTTTTTAATTTTCAATCGCCCTCATTATCAGTAGGCTACAACAACAAACATCATAACGAAAAGAACTTCTTTTTTGTTGATAAAGATGTTTTTAAGGTGTTCGATTTTCCTTTACATCAAGGCAATCCAGATTCTGTTTTGGCAAAACCAAACACAGTTGTTATTACAAAAAAAACCGCAAATAAGTATTTTGGCAAAACCAATCCTGTTGGAAAAGTATTGATTTTTGAGGGACAAACAGAGCTATTAGTTACAGGTGTTTTGAATGACTTACGCCAAAATTCGCATATAAAATACGATTTTCTCGCCTCCTTTTCGACACTAAAAACCATTGTTCCAGAAGAAAGGATGCAAGGTTGGTATTGGAATCCGTGTTGGACATATTTTTTGGCAAATGATAGCTTAAATGTCAGTGAATTAAAACAAAAAATGTCCGATTTTGTTATTAAGTATTTCGATGTAAGCATAAGTAATAGTGTAACCATCAATTTTCAGCCACTTACGGATATTCATTTGTTCTCTTCGTTGGATTACGAAATTAGCGAAAACGGTAGTATTGAGTATGTTATGATTTTCATAGCCATTGCAATGTCGATGTTGTTTGTTGCCGCAACAAATTTTGCAAACCTCACAACGGCAAATGCTAGCAAAAGGGCAAAGGAAATTGGAGTTAGAAAAGTCATCGGAGCTAGCAAAAAAAATATTCGTCAACAGATTATGGGAGAGGGTATTGCAATGAGTTTGGCAGCAACAATTTTTGCGGTTGCGCTAACCGAACTGTTACTACCATTCTTCAACGAATATACGGGACAAACAATTAGCCCGAATTTTTATTTTAATTGGAAAGTTTTATCGGCATTATTGATAATTGCATTTACAACAGGTTATATATCAGGGATTTATCCAGCAATGTATATGTCGCGGTTTTCGCCTATGGTATTACTTATCAAGGAGTTGAAACCCGGAAAAAGCAACAGTGCTTTTAGGCAAATTATCGTAAGTTTGCAATTTACGGTTGCCATTGTTTTAGTTATCGTAACAATGTTTATTTATTTGCAATTCAGATATTTACAGAATGCAAAACTTGGTTTTGATAAAGAAAAGATAGTATTATTACCTATCGGTCGTTCGTCGATAATTTCAAAATTTAGCAAATTTGCGTCGCGATTAATGGAAAATCGAAATATCAAATCAGTAACGGCAACCGAAGACGTGTTAGGTGTTGCATATCAGACAGGTACATTTTTACCCGAAACATTTGACGAACCGCAACAATTTCCAAGAATTTTTGCAAAAGAAAATTTTGCTTCCACTTTTGGTATTGAACTTTTAGCTGGCAGAGACTTTTCGTATAAATACCCAAGCGATTCTTTAGAAAGTGTTTTAATCAATATGGCAATGGTACAGTTTCTTGGGTGGAAAACACCCAAAAATGCCATCGGAAAAACCATTTATAGTCGCGGAATTGCAACCAAGGTTGTAGGTGTTGTTGCGAACTTCAATTTTGCTTCCTTGCACCAGAATGTAGGACCTTTTGTTATAGACTATCCAGATGATTATCAGATGAATGAAACTTTTATGAAGTATGCTGTTGTGCGTTTCGAACCAAAATTAGAGAAACGTGGTCTCGTCTTTTTGAAACGTGTCTGGAAAGAATTTGAAAAAACAAAACCAATTGAATTTAAGATACTTAGAGCAGAGTTAGCTAAATTATATTCGCGCGAAAGAGCTTTTTTTGGCTTAATAGTCAGTTTTTCTGTTTTGACTTTAATAATTGCATTTTTAGGTTTATGGGGATTAACAGCCTTTATGGTAAATCAGCGTAAAAAAGAAATTGGCGTAAAAAAGGTTTTTGGAGCATCACCATTCCGAATTGTGATGCAACTTTCCGGCGAATTTCTTAAATTGGTGGCAGTTGCAAATATTCTTGCCTATCCTTTGGCGTGGACAATCGTAAATTTGTGGTTAAATACTTTTGCTTATCATGTTGAAATTCAGCGTGTTTTGTTTATTCCTGTAACAGTTTTTTCTTTTACAATCCCGTTGGTAACAATTGGTTTTCGTGCATATAAAACAATACGCCAAAATCCAATCCAATCGTTAAGATACGAGTAGAAATTGCCTAATTATTTATTCCAGTAGTAACCAAGTCCCCATTCTACAAAATCGGCTTTTGCAAGATAAGACTTGACGGCTATACTTGCAAAAAATCTGTCCGAAAACTTGTAACGTATCCTAACTCGTTGGTAAATGTATCCAAATGGTTTCCAGCTTGAGTATAGGTAAAAGCCTGCCTCTAAGGAGATTATCGTCTGTCCAAAAATGAAACCATACGACCCATGAGCGCCAATGTACATTAAATCTGTTTCGCTAACGTTTTCATTTCCAGCATTCTCTAACCAGCTTCTTATCGAGCCATCGTAAAAGTAATCTATACCAAAACCGGCCAACCTTTTATAGTTGAAAACTCTCTCGTAATTTGCAGATAATGAGGTTACAAAGTATTTCTTTTCGCCTGGCGGATACCGTTCTTTTAGTCCAAGTGAGTAAATTATTGAGTATTCGTTATGCTTTTCAAAGATTGGCTTTGCTTTTTCTATCTCTTGGAGTTTAATAACTTCATTACCAAAGCGATAATTAATGCCAGTGTATAAACTTGCAATGTTTATTCCGAGGTTTGGAGTGGCAATTTTGCCATTCGAGAAATGTGTAAAACACAGACCTGTTGTAAGTTCTGTGCGATTACCAATTTTGAATTTTGCATCGAAACCAAAATTGATGTGAACATTGAAATGGCTACCAATTGAGCGATTCATGTAATTTTTTTCTGCATCAAATTTTTTGCTTAAATGAGCCAATCCAAAGGCTATGTTGTAGTTAAGACTAATTTTTTTTTTTCTTACAAATGGTACATCTATGTAGCCATAAACTGAATTTACTATGCCTAAAATATCGTAATTCCCCAAATCTGCACAGTAATAACCAACGCCAACTGTTGGGTTATTTCGCTCTATCTGCCATTGTTTGTCGCCTTTTGTCGGAATACCCCATTGCAAACTTACAGCTGTTGAGTGTCGTTTTAATAAATAGTTCACAGTGTTTCTATGGTCGTAAATAAATCCATAATGCAATTTTGCAGATAAGTAAAAATTCCGAGAACTTGTGTCTTTTATTTCCTGTGCGTACAAATTACCGGAAAAAATAATTATGAATAGTATTATTAGAATGATATTTTTAGTCATGATTTTTTTGGCTATTTTTGAATGTAACTTACTGGATTCCACTTGGCAGTAACTGTCCTGATGACGATTGTTCTATTGTGTTGATATTTAGCGGATTACCAGAATAAATTATATCACCACTGCTTCGCAAACTGGCGTTTAATGTTTGTTCTGCCCAAACGTGGCAATCGCCTGTGGAACTGTTGATTACGTCGATTTTTTGACATTTAAAGTCTTGTGCAAATATGTAGCCTACTTCTTCCGAAAATAGATATGCGCTATTTGCTTTTCCTTTTACGATGAAATTGCCTGTTGCATCTCGAATTTGCAGATGAAAGTGATTGGTATTTAGCGTAATATCTGTTTCTGCGAGAAGCGAATAAACGTCAATCAGAAGAGTGTCTGTTACTATTGTGTCCGTGCTTGATATTTTTACTTGGTCGCGAATATTTATTTGGCGGATTTGGCAGATTGGTACGTATATTTTTAGTGTGTAATTGTAGCTTCTTGTCCAATTGAAAGAGTTGTTATCCTCAATTACTAAGTTGCCGTTTTCGACCGATGTTGAGATGTTATCAATCATATTATCAGGAGCTTCCACGATGATTTCTTGTGCGTTCATCTGTTTAAATTCAACCTCGAAAGCACCTTCGATGTCAATAGATGTAAAGTTAGCAATACTACGTGTTTCTGTGATGGTGTCGCCAACAAAAATACCAAACATTTCGCAAGAAGAAAGTGATATTAGAGCAGTAAAAATGAGTAATAAATTGACTGACAGTTTGAATTGATGTAGGTGTTTTGTTAACGAGTACATAATTAACGTATTATTGATGAGAATTTTGTCGTTTTTTTTGTTTGACTTTTGTGTACGGCAAATTTAGTATTTTGAGTTTTATATTTTAGTATGCTTATCGAAAAAACTTTGATTACTGAATTAAAATTTCGGTCGATTATGGAATCATAAATAAAATTGTATCTTTATAAGACAAACAGGATTTGTTATCACTACTGTCGGTGTAGCCTCAAGCCATACCGACAGTAATCTCACAACCAAGAATTATACTCACTTACTGATATTTGAAAACACAGTAAATTAATCAATAAAAAACGATAACTATGAAAATGAAACTAATTATTTTGCTTGGCATTTTGTATTTATGTGTGCTGAGTTTTAATGCTAAATCACAGGATATGAAGACGTATGAAAAGGAGTGGGCAGAAGTCGCCAAGTTTGAGACGGACGGTTTGCCTAAGTCGATGCTGGAAATAGTAGATAAAATTTACAAAGCTGCTGAGACTGAGGGAAATAGCGACCAGATTATTAAGGCTTACATTTATAAACTGAAACTAAAAAATGCTATTGAAGATGATGCCTTCGAGGATTTGCTTTACGAGCTTCAAGACAAGGTGGACAATGTATCTTTCCCTGAGAATGCGCTGATGCACAGCATGTTGGCAGAGATGTATTGGATGTATTATCAGTCGAATCGGTGGAAGTTTTATAACCGAACCGAAACGGCAAATTTTGAAATGAAAGATATTAAAACTTGGGACTTAAATCGTCTATCCGATGCTGTTATTAAGCACTATAACAAATCGTTAGAGCGTAGTGCGGGTTTGCAAGAAATTGATTTGCAAAAATATAAAGAGGTTATTTATAAGGGAACGATGCCGAAAAATTTGCGACCGACACTTTATGATTTTTTAGCGCATCGGGCAATAAGTTTTTTTACGAATACTGAGATTTCTTTATCGCGTCCGGCTGATATGTTTCAGGTGAAAGATGCTTTTTGTTTTGCAGATGCCAAAGTGTTTGTAAAAGAGGATATTACGTCGTTGGATACTCTTTCGTTGCATTATCATGCGGCGCGAGTAATTTCGGGGCTTTTGAAGTTCAGATTGAGCAAAAATAACAGTGATGCGTTGATAGACTTAGATTTGAAAAGATTAGATTTTTTTCATAGTCATTCTGTACACGATTTGAAAGATAAATTATACTTGGAGGCTTTGGAACGTATGGAAAAAAAGTTTGTCGAAGTGCCTTTTTCAGCAGAAATTTCGTTTCGTATAGCGAAGTATTATAGGAATTTGGCAAACCGTTATAAACCGCTGGACTCAATGACTAATAAGTATAAATTTTCTTATAAAAAATCGCTGGAAATTTGTAATCGGGTGATTGAAAAATTTCCGTCATCATCGGGGGCAGATAAATGCAAATCGCTTAAACCAGAGATACTTAGACATAATCTTTCTTTCACGGCAGATAAAATTGTTGCTCCAGAGAATAAGTTTTCTATTCAGGTTAAGTATCGTAATTTCAATAAGTTATGGATACGTGTCGCTTCCATTGATAGAGTTAAGTTAAAAAAAATTCGGGATAAGCAATATGGGCAAAAGTTGTTTGATAAGATTTTGAGTGCCTCAGATAAAGTTTATGAAATGACTTATGATTTGCCTGATGATGTTGATTATCAGGAACATGCAACGGAAATTATTTTGAATAAATTACCTGTTGGTAATTATGTTATTTTTGCGTCTAATAATAAAGACTTTTCGTATGACGAAAACTTAGCTGCTTGGGAGACACTGACAATCAGCTCTATAAGTTATGTTCAACGTACAAATCAGGACGGTAATTTAGAGTTTTATGTACTTGATAGAAATTCCGGTATTCCATTGCCAAATGTGAAAGTGCAAACGTGGCATAGAAAATACAATTATCGTAAGCGAAAACACGAAGTCATCAATCTGAAGAAATACACAACAAATCAAGATGGTTATTTCGTTGTTCCGAGTGCTGACCATCCGAAAGTGAATAATATTTATGTTGATTTTACGTATGGAAAAGATTTTTTGAGCAGTGCTGGTAGTTATTACACATACGATTACGATAATTCGGCGAAGGCTTCCACGGAAGTTGTTTTGTTTACGGATAGAGCAATTTATCGACCCGGGCAAACTATTTATTTTAAGGGTATTACGCTTCGGAAAAACGAACATAAACCCGAAATTTTAGCGAATTATAATGTTCCTGTTATTTTGTATGATGCTAATTATCAGGAAATTACTAAAATGGATTTGACTACAAATGAATTTGGAACATTTCAAGGAAGTTTTGATATTCCGCTTGGATTACTCACAGGGCAATTTCGTTTATACACTACTCATGGAACAAAATACCTGCGTGTTGAGGAGTATAAACGCCCAAAATTTGAAGTCAAAATTCCAGCTTTTGAGGGCAATGCGCTTCTGAATGATACAGTTACGGTGAAGGGGCAGGCAATTGCATACGCGGGCTCAAACATCACAGATGCCGAAGTTCGCTACCGTGTACAGCGTACTCCGCGCTGGCTTGGTTGGTGGTATTGTTACTTTACGCCAGCAACGATTGAGATTGGAAATGGAGTTACAACGACCAATGATAAAGGCGAGTTTGAGATTGATTTTGAGGCGTTGCCAGATTTATCATTCGGAAAAGATGAAAATGTGGCTTTCAATTACAAAATTTCTGTCGATGTAACCGATATTAATGGCGAAACACGCTCTACGTCAAGCAATATCAGTATTGGCTATCGGGCTTTGGCTGTCGATTTGCAAATTCCGGATATGCTTAATAATCAAGAAGGTGGCGAGTTTAACATTTTAACCAAAAATCTTAACGGTCAATTCCTTGCATCGTCGGGGCAAATTGTTATCAATCAGCTCGATAACCCCGAAAATATGCTTTTGCCACGCCGTTGGGAACGACCAGACAAACCTTTGCTTACGCAAGCAGAATGGTATGAGCAATATCCGAATAATGCGTATGCTGACGAATTGGAATATGCAAAAATGCCAATTAAAAAACAAGTCGTAAAACAAACTTTCAACACGAAAGATTCTAAAAAGTTTGCTTTTTCGGACATTAAAAACTTACCGCAAGGTGTTTATTCTGCTGAAATTACATCTGAAGATATTTTTGGTAATGCGGTGAAATACAAGCGGTTCTTCAAGGTTTATAATCCAAAATCTACCAAAATGCCTTTGCCAGCGCAAGTTTGGTTTACGCCTTTGGGTAATCAATATGAGGTAGGCGAAAATGCGCAAGTACTCATCGGAAGTTCGGCAAAAGTTAAAGTTTTATACCAAATTGAACATCAGTCTAAAATTATAAAAACAGAATGGATTGAATTGGATAATAACCAAAAACTCATTGAAATTCCTGTGAAAGAGGAGTTTAGAGGCGGGGTTTCTGTTCATTTTGCTTTTGTAAACAAGAACCGAAACCACATAAATTCTCATACTTTTTCTGTTCCTTATTCTAATAAAGAGCTGAAAATGAGCTTCGAAACTTTCCGCGATAAGTTGCAACCTGGCGAAGAAGAAGAGTGGCGCATAAAAATATCGGGGTCAAAAGGCGACAAAGTTGCAGCCGAAATGGTGGCTACTCTCTACGATGCTTCTCTTGATGTTTTTGCGCAAAATAGTTGGTGGTTCAGCCCTTATTCGCATTATAGCGCACAAAATAGTTGGCAAACCGACTGTTTTTCGTTGCTTTCGTCGTCGTTGTTGAAAATAAATTTGGATAATAGTCATTATGTTCGCTCGTTAAATTACGATTATTTCAACTGGTTTGGATTTTCGTATTATTCTAATTATTATCGAAATCGGACATATAGAATGGGTTCGAGTGTAAAAAGCAAAAGCGCGAAAAAAGGCGATACTCCATCAAAAAACGGAAGAGGTGTTTTGGAAGTTGTTGATGGTGAGGCAGAAATGGAGATGGAAATGTCTGGAGAGGCTGAGATGGACGAGGTTATTGTAGCACCAATGACCGAAGTAAATCAGTCTGTGCCAGAAAAGCCGGAAGCGGATTTTTCGGAAGTAAAAGTACGCACGAACTTCAACGAAACTGCGTTTTTCTACCCGCAACTTGCCACAAATAAAGATGGCGATATTATTGTTAAGTTTACTATCCCTGAGTCGTTGACACGCTGGCGAATGATGGGTTTTGCACACACAAAAGACTTAGAGTATAATTTTATAAACAATGAATTAATTACGCAAAAAGAGTTGATGGTTATTCCGAATGAACCGCGTTTTTTCCGTGAAAATGATAAAATGATTTTTCCTGTTAAAATTGCCATTGTTTCGGAGAGTGTGCAAAATGGTTTTGCAAAGTTAGAGTTTTTTGATGCTTTGACAATGAAGCCAATAGGCGATATTATAAAAGATAAAGAGCAACAAAAATTTTCTGTCGAGGCTGGTGGAAATGTGCTTTTGGATTGGAAATTGGAAATTCCTGAAGGTTATGGTGCAATCACGTATCGCATTGTGGCTAAGGCAGAAACCTTTTCTGACGGCGAAGAAAAACCGCTGCCTGTTCTTACAAACCGAATGTTGGTTACAGAGTCGTTGCCATTGCCAATTCGCAGCAACGAAACTAAGAATTATACGTTTGAGAAACTGAAAAATTCGGGCAAATCAAAAACTCTACGTCATCACCGATTGACGCTCGAATTTACCTCAAACCCAGCTTGGTATGCTGTGCAAGCGTTGCCATATTTAATGGAATATCCATACGAGTGTTCGGAGCAAACCTTTAGCCGTTATTATGCCAACAGTTTAGCTTCGCATATTGCAAACTCTGACCCAAAAATTGAGCGTATTTTCAAAGCATGGAAAAACACTCCAGACTCGGAGGCTTTGAAGTCTAATTTGGAGAAAAATCAAGAATTAAAATCATTACTTTTAGAGGAAACTCCTTGGGTTTTAAACTCTCAGGACGAGGGCGAGCGAAAACGTCGTGTTGGTCTTCTTTTTGATTTAAACCGAATGGCAGGCGAGTTACGTAAAGCCATGAAAAAATTGCAAAAATCGCAGTCGTCTAACGGTGGCTGGCCTTGGTTTGATGGAATGCCAGAAAGTCGATACATCACGCAGCATATTGTTTGTGGAATGGGACACCTTGATAATCTGGGAGTTAAAAGTGTTCGCGAGGATAATGCAACTTGGCAAATGCTTGTAAAGGCAGTAGGCTATCTTGATGTTAGAATAAAGGAAGATTATAAGTGGTTGAAGCGAAATTACTCTAAGAAAGAGCTGAAAGAGAATCACTTATCGCAAACGGCTATACAGTATTTGTATGCCCGAAGTTATTTTACGGATATTCAGATTCCGAACAAAACGCAAGAGGCTTTCGATTATTATAAATCGCAAGCTGAGGAATATTGGTTGAGCCAAAGTAAGTATATGCAGGGCATGATTGCGCTTGGATTGCACCGTTACGATGAGAAAAAGATCCCCAAAAAAATCGTTAATTCACTGCGCGAACATTCGCAAGATTCCGACGAGATGGGAATGTTTTGGAAAGACAATGTTTCTGGCTACTATTGGTATCAGGCACCGATTGAGGTTCAGGCACTTATGGTCGAAGTTTTTGACGAGGTTGCAAACGATGAGAAATCTGTCGATGCGCTGAAAGTTTGGCTGCTCAAACAAAAGCAAACACAAGACTGGAAAACCACAAAAGCAACCGTTGAGGCTGTTTACGCGCTCCTTCTTCGTGGCGATAACTGGCTGACAAGCGATGAGTTGGTTCAGATAAAACTTGGCGATATGGACATTGACCCAAATAAAATGGACGATGTCAAAGTTGAAGCTGGCACGGGTTATTTTAAAACTTCGTGGAGTGGCGGAGAGATAAAACCCGAAATGGCAGATGTTCAGCTTGTTAAGACAAATAAAGGCGTTTCTTGGGGTGCGTTGTATTGGCAATATTTTGAACAACTTGATAAGATTACGCCACACGAAACTCCACTAAAACTGAACAAAACACTTTTCGTAGAGCGCATTACCGAGCGTGGAGCTATCATTGAGCCAATTGACAAAGAAACAAAACTTGTTGTAGGCGACAAAGTCAAAGTTCGCATTGAGTTGCGTGTCGATAGGGCGATGGAATATGTGCATCTGAAAGATATGCGAGCCTCTGGTTTTGAGCCTATTAACGTGCTTTCGCGCTACAAATATCAAGACGGCTTGGGTTACTACGAAAGCACCCGCGATGCCGCAACAAATTTCTTTATCGGCTATTTGCCAAAAGGAACGTATGTTTTTGAGTATGAGCTACGTGCAACCCACAAAGGCGATTTCTCTAACGGTATAACAACAATTCAATGTATGTACGCCCCCGAATTTACATCGCACTCGGAAGGCATACGAGTGGATATTGAGGCACAGAAGTAAGCACTCATACAAAAGTTTTTACTTATTTGCATGTTCATATTTCGCTGATTAAGTGAACTTTGCAGAAATGCGTAAGCAACATTAAA
>JAOZMU010000556.1 GCA_029934165.1 Bacteroidales bacterium | reverse complement strand
CTAAGTTATTAATTCACAGCTTAAACGTTTCATAAAAAATAGGTCTTAGACCTTAACTGTGAATTTATCACAATAAAACTTAACAACTATTAAATTGAATATAATAGCCAACTTAAATAAGGATTTCGAGAGTCGTATCCGTCTGGGTATCATGTCCGTACTGATGGTTAACGACTGGGTTGATTTTCCGGCTCTGAAAGAATTGCTAAATGTGAGCGATGGAAATTTGGCAAGCCACCTTAAAGCACTGGAAGGCAAGGAGTTGATAGAGGTTAAGAAAGAGTTTGTCGATAGACGACCAAAAACATCGTACCGAGCAACTTTGAGCGGAAGAAGTGCTTTTAACGAGCATTTGGAAAATCTGAATAAACTATTAAAATCGGTAAAGAAATCCCTGACACAATAACTTAATGCAATTTTTTTGTATTTCAACTTTGTATTTCAAAGTACTTTTCAAATATAAACTTTAAAAATCTCCCAAATCATGGAAACAAAAAATGAAAGTTCACGAGGAATTATCGGTTTAGGCTTAATTTTAAACCTTTTATCGCTAATTCTTTACAATGTTTTTGCAGCAAGCAAAAGCGGTTCCGAAACTGTTGCATTTTCGATTTATCTGATTAGTTTCATTTATTTTCTCGCAATTTCCATAGAGAATTTTTCACGCCATCGTTTCAAAATATCCAAAATAGATGCACGGCATTTTTATCTTCTACTTTGCTTATTGACAATTAGTTGCTTTTCTGTAAATCTCGAAATAACAATCTTTTCCCAAATGCCAACATGGCTTATTTCTACATTTTTTGTCGCGTTTTTCTCTCTTGGCGTACAAATTTATTTGCCAAAAATGCCAGAAATATTCCAAGTTATCAATATGTTTTTACTAGGCATTTCTATCGTTTTTGTTGGATATTTCACTGTTTACTTGATGCCATTTATTCCATTTGGTTTTATCGGTTTGGTCTTTTTTGGATTAACAATTCATCTTTTAGTGCCTCTTATTCTGTTAATTACACTGATAACTCATATTTATAGAGCTAAGAAATCACAAGCATCTTATATTTCTCTTACTATCGGAATTGTGCTACCGTTGGTAATAATAGCAAGTTTTGTTGCAAAATTTTCTTCGGTGCAAAACGAAATTCACAGGGCAAATTCGTCGATTATTACAAGACCAAATAACGATTTGCCAGCATGGATATTGTTGAGTCAAAGTCTTGATGATGACCCAATTACGGAAATGTTAATCAAAGGTAAAATGGTTTACGATATGGGACATTATGGGCAACGTGGCTTCACGCCAAACTTCACTTCATTTAACGAAGAAAAGCTACATAATCCTTTTGTTTTAATTTCTGGTGGTTTAACCAACAAATTGGATATTTCTAATGATGATAGATTGAAAATTTTGCGCACTCTTTACGGCAATCGGCACAAAGCAACCGCCAAATTATGGTCTGGTAAAGACTTATCTACCAGCGAAGTATTGACAAATATTCGTATATATCCAGAATATCGAATTGCGTATATGGAGAAAATTATTTCTATAAAAAACAATAGTAAAAGAAGCTGGGGACAACAGGAAGCGTTATATACTTTCACATTGCCTGAAGGTTCAGTTGCAAGCTCACTATCGTTATGGATTAATGGGAAAGAAGAAAAATCGCGTTTAACCACTAAAGCTAAGGCAGATAGTGCATATACAACCATTGTCGGAGTCGAAGTTAGAGACCCTTCTGTCATGCACTGGCAAGAAGGAAACCGATTGGTTGTTAACGTGTTTCCGTGTACAACTGAAGAAAACAGACGCTTCAAAATTGGAGTTACTATTCCATTGGAGCTAAAAAGCGAAAAACTTTGTTTGGAAAACGTGAAATTTGAAGGACCTGTAACAGAGAATACATTGGAAACTACTGTTTTAATTTTTGAAACAGAGAATCCAATAGAAAACCTTGAGCTTCCAAATTCCTACGATGAAACAACTGAAAACGAATTTCAATATACAGGTTCTTATGTTGATGATTGGACAGTAAGTTTTAATAACACAAAACTATCCAAAAAGGCATTTTCCTTTGGCGATAATACATACAAAATATCAAATTTGGTTTATCATAGTATTGATTTTAAGGCAAATAGAATTTATTTAGACATTAATAAATCATGGACAAAAGATGAATTTGAAGAAATTTTAGAACTAAGAAAAGGAATAGATATATTTGTTTATTATGACAAATTAATCAAAATTACGGACAAAAATAGCGAAAAACTTTTCAATAAATTACATTCCTTGAATTTTAGCTTGTTTCCGATAGATAAAATCAGTTCTAAAAACGATTTAATCATCTCTAAATCAACAGAAAACTCGCCAAATTACGATGATTTAAAAGACAGTAAATTCATAGAAAATATTTCAACTTATTTATCAAAAAACGAAAGTGAGATTTATTTTTACAATCTTGGCGAAAATTTATCGCCTTTTCTTAAAACATTGAAACAATTTAGGGTAATTAATTATTATGCTGGCAATATTTCCGGCTTGAAAAAACTTCTTGATTCAAAAAAGTTTCCTGTCGCCAAACATTCTGATAATGAGGTTTTTATCCCAGTTTCTGCAACAATAATAACTAAAACTAAAGGACAAACCAACACCGGCGCAACCGACCATTTATTGAGACTCTACGCATATAATAAAACTGTGCAAGAAGCTGGCAAAGACTATTTTAACGAGGATTTCATAACAGAAAAATTAATCGCCTTGGCAGAGGAAGCTTACATTGTTAGTCCTGTTTCGAGTTTGATTGTTTTAGAATCGCAGAAAGACTACGACCGCTTTGATATTGAAGAGAATAAAAACTCGCTCGGAAATGCCACAGTTTCAGGTCATGGCGGCGTGCCAGAGCCACACGAATGGGTTTTAATAATTGTGGCAGTCGTTGTTTTGTTGGTTGTTTCACGAAAAAGAATATTGTAAAAAATGAAACATAAGTACTCTTAGTAAAATGAATTTAATAAAGTAAGCCATTAAAATTCCTAACT
>JAOZMU010000060.1 GCA_029934165.1 Bacteroidales bacterium | reverse complement strand
ATTGTGTTGTATATCATGCAATTAATAAAATCTGACCGAATTTGGCTGTAATAGAAAAAAAGGCATGTTTCAGATAAACTTTACTCTTTAAAAAACCTTATTTTTTATTTTTAACCTTAGAACGAAGATTAAATTAACAGATACCATTATTTGCTGTTTGTTGCTGATTTTCAGTCAAATAGTAAATCGTTGTCTCAATATTAAAAAGTGCAGGGTACTTAGTAAAGCGTAAAAAATAAAGTTTGGTTTCTTTTTATAGCCTAACCACTAACTTTAGTTCGTAATGGAAAATTAATAATTTTGCTTACGCCTGATTTAGTTTTAGTTAGGTTTAATGGCTTACTTTATTAAATTCATTTTAGTTAGTGGAAAATACTAATATAGGATACAAAAAAGGAACGCTATTTTTGTTGTTTACTAAGTTTGAACAAAAAATAGGGTTTCCAAAATCTGTAAAAAGTGTAAAGTTTATTTTTGTTATATGAAACATGCCAAAAACATGACTTTATGGATAGACGCTACGTTAAAAAAATTGCCCTCCAATCATAAACTAAAGGGCAAAGGATAAACTACTTAAACCAGTGAAATTATTGTATTTACTAAAAAAATCGGACTTTATTAGTAATTAACTCATTATCAACCAACAATTATCATTGCGGGCTAACAATATGTTATCGTTTTCGCGATTTAATGCACTTTTTATTGACAGATACTAAATTGTTGTTTGGGAGTTCTTGTCGCTACCAAAATTTTTGGCTTAGTCTAAAACAAAAGTATAAGTTCCATCGTCTGTCCATGTGCCTTCGTGTTTTGTGCCATCTACATACATGATAACAAGGTCTTTATACGAATCCCACTTCAAAGTAACTTTCCCTTTACTATCGGTATAGGCAATGTTTGTACCTTCGGTGCTCAATGGATGCGTTGATGTATAACCAACTATTTTTTTATCTACCGCAGGCGAGCCACTGCTTTTGTACCATTTTACATAAACGGTGCATTCTTTTTCGCTTTTTATGTCATCGGGCTGCGTAAAAGCAAATGCAAAAATTGCGGTTAAAACAATGCTAATCAATAAAATCTTTTTCATCTTGAAGTTTTTTAGGTTTGAAAAAATGAAATTATTACTCAATATATTCAATTTTAAATGATTGAATTATTGCTTGTGAATGTGAGTTTAGGACAATACCAAAATTTTTATCGTATATAGGTTTTACCTGATATTCATCAACTAATATTTCATTAACAAAAAAATAAAATATATTATTAATTTTTCTCACAGTTAGTTTATTTAGTCCTTCGTTTACAATTGCATCAGAGAACTCTTTATCTCGCCAATTATTCCAACCATTATCATAATGTCCTGCAAAAAAGGCATTTTCGTTATCTATTGAAAAGTAAAGCATTTTATCAGAATAATACTGATAGCCAATAACTAAAGCACATATTGCATAATTCTGCAAAAGCGTAGGTGTATATTCATTGATTGCTATTTCTACCTCATAATTTTTATTTTCATCAAATAAATTATGGTGCGAATAAAAAACATAAGGATTAGACTTCGCTTCACACACATAAGTCATATTTTGTATTTCAGCACTATAAACTTCATCTGATCCCACTAACCAATTAAGTCCATTGTCGAAATAGTTCTCATTAATATACGAGTTTCGCCTACTTTGCGGGATTCCATCATATTCTTCTGGTATTAGGTATTCCATATCCAATTCGCCTTGTCCCAAAAAATTGGTCTGGAAAAACTCAGGTTTTTCTTCCTTACAGCTCACAAGAAAAGAAATCATAATTATTAATATGCCGTATTTCATGATTTTTATTTTAATATCCAGATTCTATTATTCTGTCTAATAGTTTATTTATTGTAAAATCTAATGACAACGAGACTGCTGAATAGAAACTACTAACATCATTGCTTATCGTTGTGTTCGTAAATATGCCACCATCGGCTTTTAGTTCGGTATCATTTTTATCATAGTAAAAATATTGTCTTATTTCATGTCCATTTAAAGATGAATTATAGTCTGTTATTTCAAATTCAACATTAAATGAATTTGATTTTTGAGCTTTCTCAATATTTCCTTTTGCCCATTCCTTTCCATCTTTCATTATTATAAATTCATGTTCATAAGGAAAATCAGCCCATAAGAAAGAGCCTCCACCAGACCAATTACCGTCCCATTTCCATGAGAAATTGGATTGTTTTAAAGAAGAAGCTTCATTTTTTCTATTGTTTTCTCTTTGTCTTGCTCTCTTTGCTGCCAGTCTTTCTCGTTCCAACTTTTTATCCCATTCTCTATCCCAGTATTCTTCACTATATTCGGTATTTCTCCAGTTGTCTATGACTTTTACTTCAGGCATTCCGTAATGCAATAAATTCAGCGCTGTTGTCTGTTTTTTCTGTTGATTATTTTTTATGTTTCCATTATAATATGACATATCTGATACTTTCGGGTTTCTAAGTTCAATTTCTTCTGTTAGTTTGACCCAATCAAAAGCATTTAAACCTGCCTTACTTCCAATGTCAAATGTAATAGCATAATTAGCAGAACGTCCTCTTTTTATTTTAGGTAGGTAATATTTTTCAGAAATTGAGCCTAAGTAGTCGGTATGTTCTGTGAAATTAGCATTTTTATCTCCTGCCATTTGTGCAAATGCTTGGAAAATTCCCAAAACTGCACCACCTATTCCTTCAACTTTATATGTTCGGTATATGCTTCCGTTAGCTGTTAGAACTAATGGTAAATCAAACTTGGATTTATTGGTAACTTTGCCATAAACCAAATATGATAAATTTGATGTGCTAACCATATTCGCAGTCAGATTATTATTTCTTACCCAACTTTGCCAACCAGGACTATTAGGTGTTTTTAAATGAGTTGTATAGCTAACTTTGGTTTGTATTTCATATTTTAACTTATCTGCAATAAAATTAGTTACTTTAGTGTTTGATATGTTCCAATTATTGTAAGCTCTATCTTTTGATAAATTGCTGACAATTGCCAACACTTTATTACCGTTAGAAAATTTTTTATTTGCTATATTCCAGTAATTGCTAATGATTTCATCGGGTTTTTCATTATATTTCAACCAATCATATTGTTGATAAAATGATTCTAAATCATAAATTGTATATGGTGATTTTATTTCATACAGTGCATTTGAATACTTCTTTTTTCCTTTGTTAGAAACAAAAGAGTTATATTTCTGAAAATCATATTGAGATAAATAAAATGTTTTATTAAACACGCTTTTCAGTGATTTTATTTCATAAACAGATGAATTGTTCAAACTTTTTACTATGACTTTTCTATTATAAATACTTTTGGGAAATCTATTGTGAAATAATTTTACGTCAGAACAATCCAAAACTAAATCTGAACTTTTAAATTCTACGTCTAAGTTAGTTTCAGGATATTTGTCGGATGCATTAAAAATACTGCTAACGGTTTGGCTATTCCAAACATACTTTTTTTTCATATCCAACTTGTGTTTGTTAGCAGGATACAAATGAATTAATTCGTAATATTCATCTCTTTTGATGTTTGAATTGTTTATTGTTTGTTTACAAACTAAATTTGCATAAGTACTATTGTTCGAAAAAGCTTTTTCAAAATCTCGCGCATCTTGAATGTCCTTTACAATAAAATTACTTTCAGCACTTTTGTGCATAATTGTAAAATCAGAATTGCTTTTGCGTTTTATAACAAGAAAATTATCATTAGATTTTTTTATCCACTCTTCTGGAGAAAGAGGTTCGCGTATTTGTCCCCACCCAAATGCCTTGTTTAAAAGGTATGTGGCAGAAAAACCAACGAAAGCTCCGACTACACCACCTGCAATAGAGTAATTTACTCTCTCGCCTTTATCGAAATCAGCAAAGTAATTACTTCCCTCTGTTTCTGTATATCCCCAATAGCCTGCTGCTGCTGTGCCAACAACCATTGCGCTAACACCTATGGGCGTAAGAGCTTTATCAAAATGAGCAGCAGATACTTTTACACGTTTGTTGTAATCTCGCGTTGATAAATAATTACTATCTGGCTTATAGACAGAACATCCAGATATAAATAGAATTCCAAAAAATAAAACTATCGTTTTTTTCATAACCTAAAATCTTAAACCTATGTTAGCAGAAAGTTGATAAAATGGCCAGTCATCATTAAATAATGAGTGTTTAAACTCAACAGAATATGACATGGAGTTAAAATTCATCATAACTCCAGCTTTATATATTGAGCTTGATGTTTTTGTTGACATTTCTACAATATCTTCATAATCTTCTTCACTATCTTTTATTACTGGTTCGCCTGTGTATAATTGCGAGTATTGATATCCGATGCCAACGTAAGGAACAAAGTATCTAGTTTTAGACAACAGTGGCAATGACATAGCTACCTCACCTCCTCGATGTCGCACTTTTTCCGATTCGTTTGGCCATCCTGGTATGTCTTCAACTTTAAATTGAGAAGAAAAATAACCTAAATCAAACATAAATGGGTAAGCCGATGCAATTCTTAAATTGATACAAGCTCCTCCTGCGTTAGATATTTTACCATCGGATAAATACTGTCGAAAGGTGTTGTTTAGAAAACCTGTTTGGTGAAATCCAACCGTAAGGATTATTCCGCCTTTATCAGAGAAGTCATTTTTTACGTTGTCTGTAAATACACCTTTACTATTTACTCTAAATCCAATTCCAGCAGTTAATTGATTATGAGCAAACTGACTGTTGTCCTCGAAAGTTTGCTTATATTCAGCATTAAGAAAAAAAGAAGAATTCAAGTTCAATGAAAACCCCGTTTTCCAAAAACCCATAGTTTCAGACTCTTCGTGCGCTACTGCGGAACTCTGATCAAATTCGCTCGCTCCTGAAGACATCTTATACGCTCCTATTCCAACTCCAAAATACGGCATGAGGAATTTCCTTGATGGAAAAGTTAAATTCATTCCACCTTCAAAAGCTGACAATGAAAAATACTCGCTGTTTCTAAATGAAAAATAATTTGTTTCATCAAGTTTAAAAACAGATTTCTTAACACCCAAATCGAAAATCAAAGGCAATATTTTCGTTACACGCATGTTAAAATAATAGCCGTACTCATGTTCAATATTTGACGAATTATTTTTTTCTACATATTCACCATTGTTAAATGCTGTAATACTATATCCAAAAGAGTAATCAACGGGCAAACGTCCAATATGCTTTCTGTTATTTTGATAAACATTTTCTGAATTTAACCTAAATCCAACACCAACATTTATCTGATTATAAGAATCTTCTGTATTAAAATCAATTGATTGCTCGTATTCGCCATTTATGAAAAATATCTCGTGAAAATTGATATTAGCTCCAACTTTCCAAAAAGAATTTTGAAAGGTTCTTTTGTAATATGAATCTGTTTTTTCAATCAAGTTTTTACTGTTATTTTCAGAAAAAAAACCATATCCAACACCAATGTATGGTATAAAAAATGTTGCAGTAGGTAATAAAACAAAATTCAGATTAGCTTTTAATCCATTAACTGTTATTTTTTCGTTCGGCTGGAATGCAAAATATTCAGAAGATTTGGTCTCAAAAACGGCAGACGAATATCCAATCTCAAACAATAATGGCAACGCCCGATTATATCTCAAGTTTACAAAATATCCATATTTAGCATCAATTTCAGAATTTTCGTCCAAATTTGAATATTCTTCGTTTGTAAATTTCATATAACAATAGCCAAAAGAATATTCAATAGGAAAATCGCTAAGGTAATCACGAATATCATAATAAAGTTTTGTTGGTGCGTGAGACTTTTGTGGTAATTTAAAATCTTGAGCAATCGTAGAAATAGCGCAAGTCAAAAGAATTACAGTTAATAATGTTTTCATTTAAAGTTATTTACTTTGTTATTTAATCAACTTTTTTGCAATACGAAGATGTAATACTGCCTTTAAATAATGCGACAGACAAGGATAATATTCCTCGTTGTCGCATTAAGAACCTAAAAATTAATTTCCTAATACCTAATTTTAATCCCGAAGCATCAACATCGCCTAACGGAACTCGAACACGTCCTTCAGCACTTGACGAATTTTGAGAAACTAATCCGAATCTTTCCCAGTCGGAAATATCAAAATTTTCAAAATCAGTTGATGAAGTACCATTAAATTGAACTCCACCATACACTTTGATACTAGGTGTTTGCCCAAACCCCCATAATACCAAAAAAGAAAAAACTGTTAGTAAGAATAATCGTTTCATAAGTAAAAAGTTTAATTAGTGAATAAATAAATAAATGAATAAACATGGCTCTAAAAAATCGCGAACCTTTTTTTTGATTTTAACAATTTTTAATTATTTTTGACAAATAAACATGTGGTTTTATTTGTCATTCTCAAAAGTATATGGTGGGCGTGAAACGTCCAAAAGTACATTGATTATTCTATTACAATTCAAAATACAATGAAAGTACAATTTAGAATACAAACCTTTAAAAGCTTGATATATGTGTATTTACGGAAAAACAATGCAAGAAAATTATGCCAAATATTTACGAAAATATTTTAAGGCTAATTCACCTTTAGATTGGAAAAAGTTTAATGTAGATGGGTTTATTAATCGAGATTTTCCGGGAATGGAAACTGTAACAGTAACAGATTTTCAAAAATATTTCGGATTAATCTTAGATGCAAACAAGAATAAAAAGAAAATTGCAGCCATCGAAGAGCGTTTTAATTTGACCAATTATAATACTGTTGAAAAGAAAATTGAAATTATCAACGGCAAACCACGATTTATTGAAAAATTTTTCAGAGACTCTAATCTCACACCGCAAGTTAAAAATATTGAATTTATTGCTTTTATTTTCGACGCTCCAATTAAGAGTTTAAAAGAGTTTACTACTTACTTTATGGAGCAAAAGAATGCAAAAGAAAACTTGCAAATTGTTAAGAGTAGCGAGTTTATAGCCGAAAAACCAGTTGTACTGAAAGTAACGCTTCCGTTTAAAATATCGGAAACACAAAAAGAGGAAGCCTCTCCTATCTCAACACCAATTTCTCAACAAAAAGAAATACAGAAACAGAATATTGAAGTTGTTGAAACCGAGAATGTTAATGTAGTAAATACTGTTAAAATACAAAAAAGACATCATACATTTAGTTTTGCTTTTGCAGCAGTGGCAGCTATCGTGTTGGGTTTCTTTTTTCTGTTTCCGAGCGCAGAAAAGGAGGCAAAATCTTCGCCAGTAAAAGAAGTAAAGATAAAATCACTTATTCCTGTTTATGCTGGCGATTCATTATTTATTGGCACTATGAAGAGCAATTTGCCTCCTCAAACCACGCCTTTTATTAAGTTCAAAACAACAAAAATTTACAACGATGAGTTTGTTTATAGCCCAACTAACGCATGGTCTTTTGAGACAGACCCAGAAGGCGAAGACATGAACAGTTCCTACGGTGGGTTTATCGAAGAAAATATACACACTCTCTATCCAGTTCAAAGTGGAAAAGTAACTCTTGCAAATCAAAATATGTATATAAAATTCGACATCCAAAACCGTCTGGGTAAAAAACTTAGATTTACGAATTTCAAAATATCAGTAGAAAAAACTTATGATGTAAAAGCGGAAAATGCAAAATACAATTTATACGAAAATCGAGGCATCGACAAATTATTAAAAATAACCCTTTCCAATAATAAAAATTACCTACGAGGCACCGACAACAAAGAGATTAAAGATGGAGAAAACCTTCTTTGTCATTTATATATAGATGGCGATAACTTTTGTAACGATTTGATTTACAAATTTAATATCGTTTGCGAATTGATTGACAGTGATAGCAAACTTTACACTATTAAGTCTGACAAGAGCTATTTTTTAGGTTTCAAAGAACAAACTAAAAAATAGATTATGACCAAGTTTTACCTTTTTCTTTTGGCGGTGCTATTTGTTAGCTCCGCCTTTTCGCAAGATGCTAAGTTTGAAGAACTTATGCAAAAATTTGACACCCAAGTCAATAGCAAAAATTACGCACAAGCAATAGCACTCGGCGATGAGTTATTGACGTACTACAAAAAAAAGCATGGTACAGAAAACATGATGTACCTTTCGATTCGGAATAAGGTTATTTTCATGTATTATATGTTTGGCAGTGTACAAAAAGCCAATTTAATGGCAGTTGATAACTATCGAAAAATACAAAAAAACTTGGGCGAAAACAACAGTGTTTTTATCGAAATATTGGATATTATGTTGCAAATTGATTACACAAATTTCAATATTGCAGGTCTTGACAGTTTGTTCGATAAAAGAGAAAAATACTTTAAAAAAAACACGAAAAATTATGCCGTTTTCCTCAACAACAAAGGCGATTTTTTTAGACTTAAAGGCGATTTTTCTAATGCTATTAACTATTTTTTAAAAAGCTTAAATACCTATAAATCAACGACAGGCAAAGGTGCATACTATGCAATTGCCTTGCACAATTTAGGATTATCTTACTACTATTTAGGTGTGTATAATAAAGCGGAGAAATATTATCACGAATCATTAAAGATTTTAAATAAGTGCAGTCAGAATAAAGAAATTTCAAATTATATTATAAAAATACGTCACAGTTTAGCAATAGTATCTTTTAAGTTGGATAAACTAATACTCGGAAACAGTTTGTTTTTGGAGTATCTTTCCCAATTATCCAAAAACACGCCGGAATATTATTTGGCATATTACTCAGTAGCTCAACAAAGTGAGGACATTGGAAATATTCCGTATTCAAAAAAATTTTACAAACAAATTATAAAAGATTACAAAAGAAAGAAAAACATTTATTTGCAACTGTATCTAGCCGCAAACAACTCTTTAGCAAGATTATACTACCGTGAGGGAAAATATAATCTTGCCGAAAAGATGTATTTAGAAAGCCTACATTCGTTTGAAGCCAACAATTTAATAAATAGTGATGTGCATAAAATAACGATGTCGAACTTAGCAAACCTCTACCGCAACACAAAAAATACAGACAAGGCTTATAAGTTTTATAAAAGAACAGCAAAAAGTACCAAAACACAAATAAAAAACAATTTTCTTGCCCTTACGGAAAAAGAAAAATTTAAACACACAAAAATTTTTAAAAGCGACTTTGAAACCTTCCAGAACTTTGTTTTTGATACTCAGAAAATAATTCCCGAAGCAACAGGCGAAATGTTTAATCAACTATTGTTCTACAAACGATTGATTTTATTCAATACTCGTTCTTTTCAGCGATTTGTAAACAATAGTAACGATGCCGAACTGAAAGAAACGTACAAAAATTTGTATAACTTACGTCAGGAAATAGCAAATCTGCAAATTTCGAGACAACAATCTGCAAAAAAAAATCAACAAAAGTATAAACAAAGCGACAGCCTTGAAAATGAGGTAGTGCGATTGGTAAATGAAAAATTTCCTAACAGGAAAATTGATTTTACGATGCAAAATATTGATTATAAGGCATTACAAAAAAAGCTCAAAACAAATGAGGCGATTATAGAATTTACTCATTTTAAGCGATTTAACAAACATTGGAAAGATACAACATATTATTGTGCTTTAGTTTTGAAAAAAAACTACGATGTTCCTAAATTAGTTTTTCTAACGACAGAAAACAAGCTCAAAAAAATATTACAGCGTCCGGGAAAAGAAATAACGGAAAATGAATATATTGGAACACTGTATGACCGCCCCGAGAAATCAAAACTTTTGTACCAATTGGTTTGGAGTAAGTTGGATACGCTGCTCAACGATGTAGAAAACATATATCTTTCTCCTTCGCAACTGCTTCATAATGTTTCGTTTGACGCACTTCCTTATAAAAGCCAAAAATTATCGGATAAATATAAATTCTACTACTTGACATCTTCAAAAAATATTTTGTTAAAAAAATCGCTAAAAATTGAGGATATTAAAAAAGCATATTTATTTGGAGATGCTCAGTTTGAGCTTGATAGCACACAAGCAAACGAAATTGCAAATAAATCCCAAGCAAATAGAATTAGCATGAGGTCGAGTTTTTTGTTTGAAAACGAGCGATATATTATTAAAAAATTGCCTGCTACGGCAGCTGAAGTAGATAGTATAGCAGAGATGTTGTCGAAGCAAAATATTAATACACAAGTGTTTAAGCAACATAATGCAAGCGAAGAATGTTTAAAAAACATAGCCGAATCAGAAAGTTTTTTACTCCATATTGGAACTCATGGATACTATCTTCCAGATATTGAAGAAGAAAAAAAACAGTTCCATTTTTTTGGTGATTTGGGGCAAAATATTGATGCTTCAGCTTTTAAATCTGGTTTATTTTTGTCGGCAGCTCAAAATACGATTAATGATAATTTGCCCAACAATATGCCCGAAGATGGGATAGTTACCGCTTACGAAATTTCGTTACAAAATTTCGAGAACTGCCGTTTAGCGGTGCTTTCGGCGTGCCAAACTGGGCTTGGCGATGTGAAAGGACACGAAGGAATTATCGGACTGAGTCGTGCTTTGAAAACCGCAGGAGTCGATTATTTGATTATTTCGTTATGGAAAGTACCATCTAAAGCTACCCAAAAATTAATGCAGTTGTTTTACAAAAACTTAGCTCTCGGCAAAAAAGTTGAAGATGCCTTTAAAGCCGCTCAAAACAAGATGAAAGAAGAATATGCGAATCTAACTTATTACTGGGCAGGATTTAGATTATTGAACTAAGTAGCATTTTTTCAGTAAATACTATAAATTATGAAAATAATCTGATTGTAACTATTTTTGTTGAATTTCAGTTCATTATATCGCAAATAATTTATTCAAGATTAGAACGTTTTTTGTTCAGCTTTGTTTTTCCATAATTCAAAAAACGCCACGCACGAATATCGTATGTGGCGTTTTTGTGTACCAAATAAAGACACAGTTTTTACCTTAATTTTGCTGCATAAAAAAGACACAGGAAAAATGGGCGAAGCTACGACGACGATGATGATGATGAAAAGCCAATAACTCTAAAAACGCAAAGATTTAAAGTTGCTTCTATTCCCAATTTTTTACCTGTGCCTACAACTTGAACAAAGATATACCTAAAGTAATTTATTTCATAATTTTTATGAAATTAGTTTTATTTTACTGATTAGTAAAATAAATTTAATAAAAAAAGCCATTAAAATTCCTAACTAAAACTAAATCAGGCGTAAGCAAAATTATTAATTTTCCATTTTCCATTACTTATATGAAACATGCCGATAAAAAT
>JAOZMU010000555.1 GCA_029934165.1 Bacteroidales bacterium | reverse complement strand
AATCCCTGCCGCAAAACGCCTTTGTAGCAAGCAGTTTAACAAAACAAACAAATTTCAGGAACAAACCTGTAAATTAATGCAAAGCAGTCTTAGGGCTGCTTTTTTCATTACTTTTTGTCGCCCAAAAAACACACAATAAAATCTAAGTAAAATGAATTTAATAAAGTAAGCCATTAAAATTCCTAACTAAAACTAAATCAGGCGTAAACAAAATTATTAATTAATAATTTTCCATTACTAAGACATATTTTTCATGAAACATATTAGCTGCTTTTTAGCAACTTACGTTAATAAAAAGCAGAAGAACTTTTGTAAGAATACTTATTTATGTTAATAAATTATTTGCAGAGCCTCGAAATTACATCGTGGGAAATGATTTTAATACTCATGTCTGCTGGCTTTGTAGTTGCTGTCATCAACACACTTGCCGGCAGTGGCACAGTCATAACTTACTCATTATTCATGCTTTTGGGGCTTCCGGCTGGTCATGCCAATGGAACTATTCGTCTGGGAGTAATTATGCAAACTTTGGCAGCATCAATAAATTTCCGCCGAAAAAACGTCTTGGACATAAAAAAAGGTTTGATGCTTGCCATCCCCACCGTTGTTGGGTCTGTTGTTGGTGCGCAAATAGCCGTCAGCATAGAGAAAGACATCTTCGAGAAAGTTGTTGGCGTTGTCATGATTTTGATGCTCTTTTTTGTTTTCGCCAATCCAACACGTTGGATACAAGGCAAAAACAATGTTCGCAAGCAACCACTTTCTGTGATACAATACCTCATTTTTTTCATTATCGGCATTTATGGTGGCTTCATTCACATTGGAGTCGGTATTTTTCTTTTGGCAGGTTTGGTTCTCAGTGCCGGCTACGATTTAGTCCGCGCTAACGCACTGAAAATCTTTATTGTATTCCTTTACAGCCCTTTTGTCTTAGCCGTTTTTATGATGAACGACCAAGTCGATTATTCGCTTGGACTAATCTCTGCCATCGGCAATGTCGTTGGCGGAATTGCAGCTTCCCACTTTGCTGTTAAGCGCGGTGCTGGCTTCATTCGTTGGGTTCTGATGATAGTTATTGTGCTATTTTCTCTAAAACTTTTTGGTGCGTTTTCTGGTTTTTAACCAAGTTTTTGCGTATAAACCCCGTCATTCCGTTACATAATGGGCTGCAAATACTTCATACCTATGGTGTTATTTATCGGCTTTTGCAAAAGTTTCTATATGAGCCTTTTTTCAAAACTACGGCTTTTGAAGTGAGCGTGCAAGACGCAGGAGGCGGGACGTATACCTTTCGACAGCTCCAATATCTGCGCCATCATCGCTCAACCGACTGTTTCCGTATAAATCGGTATGCAATTTCTCGAAATTTGCATTTATTATTTCCATCATCGCTGCATCTTTTGCCACCGAAAGAGTATCTGGTGTGTAATCGTATTCTGGCTCATAAGGAGCTTTAAATCTGAATGTTGGATTAATAATACAATTCAAATACTGCTCCGTATTAGAGACATCTTCTTCTGGGTCGAGCCGAAGAATGCAATTCTCAAATTTAAAATTTGAAGTAGTACTCTCGTGAAAATTAAAGGCAATTTCATTTTTATTATTTCCATAAACAATACAATTTCCAAAGTAGGCATTTTCGAGAGCGCGAAGTTGTACATTTTCGTTAACGTCTATGTAATAGTTATTTAGAACAACCGATGCACCTTGACGAATTGTGTGTCGCCAAAAATTTCCGAAAGTAGAATTATAAAATTCGTAATTTCCGCCCAGTGTCAATGCCAGCAAAAGCTCTGCACAGTCGTCAACCAGTACATTATAGCCTTTTATTGTCGAGCCTTGTGCGTATATGCCTGCGTATGAACAATGCTCAATGCGTGTATTAGACAACGTAAGAGTTGGCACATTGACATCGGCAAGAGTATCCGCCTGAATACCGATTATAGCGTTCTTAATCACTGCATTATCAATATTATTATGCTTACTTCCGTTCATTAAATAGATGCCAGTCCATTGTCCGGGCACGTCCCAGTATGGATATTCCAAACGGTCGCCCTGAAAAACCACTGGCTCGTCGGTTGTTCCTTCAACTATCAATGTTCCTTCGACGTACAAGCGCGAGTACCGATGAAAATGCAGTTGTGTCCCTGCCCGAATCGTCAATGTATTGTTTGCCGGCACAAGCATCGAATTATAAATAAGAAAAGGTTTTTCGTTGTCCCAAGTTTGTGTCGGAATTACCTCATCATCAATGAAATGCGCATCTTGTCCCCACGCCACTAAATCAATATCTTGCATATTTCCGTTGGTCTCAAAAACAATGGAATCTTGAACAAGCAAAGGCATATTTTGCTGATTTGGGTCGATAGTTATCTCGACAAAAATATAAAGGCTGTCGTTGGCAGCAATTTCAATTTCTTGAGCAGAATTTACAGGCATTCCGTTGATATTCAGCCGAAAATTTTGCGTTTCTTTAGCAAGCCTTACCCTCGAAATTTCAATTTTTTGGTCGTGCCTATTATAAACTTTCAGGTGCTTTGTTGCCGAACCAATAGTTGAAAAAATTGTATCAAATACAATTGTATCTACCGAAAACTCTAACTTTGCTCCACTGTCGGTAATAATTTCCTCGTTGTTGCATGTCCATAAATTTAAAGATAACACAGTGATTATGAGAATAATAACGTTTTTTTTCATCGTAATAATTTTTGTAAGGTACAAGATTAATTTACATAATCTTTTGATTATAAGTGCCATGCACTTTTTAATATTGAGACAATAATTTACTATTTGATTGAAAATCAGCACCAAACAACAAATAATGGTATAGGTTAATTAAATCTTCGTTCTAATCATTAATAACTTACAGCAAACCACTTTTGTTGTATAAATTCAAAATTTATGCGCATAAAGCTATTTTCATGGACGCAATTCACTTCTTTATGACGCTTTTTCATGGTTTTAGTTGATTAATTTTGTCCAAAGTCTAAATATTAGACTTTGGACAAATATATCATTTTCAAAATCGAAATTAATTTTGTAACA
>JAOZMU010000554.1 GCA_029934165.1 Bacteroidales bacterium | reverse complement strand
GTTTTTTATATTCAAGCACAACAACTTACCTGCTGACAAATGGTTTCCAAAAATTTATAAACTTTTGAAAGCCAACGGACATTGCTATATTATGACAAATGTTTTGAATTTAGAGAATTATTTAACTCTTGCGAGAGAAAGCGGTTTTTATTTGCATAATTTGTTAGTTTGGGAAAAAAATAATTTAACACCAAACCGATGGTATTTGAAAAATTGCGAATATACATTATTTTTAAAAAAAGGAAAAGCTAAAACAATAAATCACCCGAGTTCTAAAACAGTACATAAGTTCGATAGTGTTAAAGATAGATTCCACCCTACACAAAAACCAGTTGCACTTATGGAATTTTACATAACAAACAGCACAAACGAAGCCGAAACGGTACTTGATTTCACAATGGGTAGTGGTACCACTGGAGTCGCTTGTAAGAATACAAACAGGGATTTTATTGGGATTGAACTTGATGAAAATTATTACAATATAGCAAAACAACGGATAGGAGAATAAATATGCCAGTATTGATTAAAAAGCAAATGGAAGACCTGTACGACATGGATCTTGACGAAATCGAAGTATGGGCGAAAGAAAATGGATATTCAATTGCGATAGACATTCAAAGACAGAAGATAACAGATCAGAGTGTTATTTTATCTGGAACGGCTAAAATGCGAATGACTGATTTAATTCAAAAAGTCATTGATAAAATAGAAGACGAAAACGATACAGATTACGATGATTTAAGCGTTTCAGAGGCGTATGCGGAACGTTCTGAAAGTAACGGTTGGACAGAATCAAACCCAAGTCAAGCGAACGTTACAGTCGATATGGCGAGTTATAGTGGATACAATGATGGTAAGAGGTTAAGTATGCTTGACATGATGGAAGATGCGGACGGCATTATGGGCTGTTTGTTTCTCAACCCCAATGATGAAGTTACGACTACGGGTTGTAAAAAATTATCTGGAAATGTTTTTGACATTCATGACAAAGATTTTACGGAAAAATTGTGGCCACCCCGTCCGAAACATAGATGCAGAAGCACAATAAAAATGTTAAAAAATTATATTGGGATTTTGGCGGATAGTGCTAATTTTAAAGCAGAATTTGCGTCGCCCGAGTATTGGAAGAAAACAGATGGCTATTCATATTTGCCATTACGTGAATCAATTGTAAATACAAATATCTTTGATGCGTTTGAAAAAGAATTAAAGAAGAATAAAATTAATTTAGAATATTACCCAAGTTATTCCAATGCTGATTAAATTAAAAAATCCAACGGGTGAACAAATCACAAAAGCTATTATCGACCGTTTAGAAACTAACGTGCAAAAAGACGGAGTTTATGAAGAAGTTGGAAGGGCAGGACAAAAGATAATTAGGGACAATATTATCTTTGAAGGAAGACCAAACAAGTGGGCGGATTGGTCACCGAGATATGCAGAATATAGAGCAAGTTTACCCTACCCAGATCATATTGGTTTATTGTATGGCAATATGCTTGAAAGTATAGAATTTCAACAAAATGCTTCTTCTGTCGATGTATTTAGTGAGTTGATATACACAAATACATTTGATACAGGACATGCACCACGGAATCAACCTGCGAGACCATTATTCGTAATACCTCTCGAAACAATGCCAGATATAGCCGATGCAATAACCAGAGGTTTACGTCGTTACTATTAATGCCTATTTACTCATTTGGCTAACTGACGTTCGGGGTTTTCTTAATTGAAAACCCGTCGTTGTTTCTGAAAACAATACACACCTAATAAATACGTTTCTCTTAAATACTTATATTAATCCTATAAGTTTAACAAATATAATAACTCCTTACCTCTGGTTTGGAGTTTTTTTTTATTTAGTCAAGGCCTTTTTCGTTACATAGCGAAAAAGGTATAACCTAAAAAAAAAGATTAGTTTTTCAAGTGTTTTCAGTTGGTTTTTAATCGGTTTTTCGAGTGTTTTTGCATAGGTTTTCAGTTGGTTTTTCAAGTGTTTTCATGCTAAAAATCAAGTGTTTTTTCGTTAAAACCAAGAGAAAATCAATGTTTTAATCTATTTGCGACCTTTATAAACTATGTAAATTAAAGATAGTTACAGAGATTTATTTTTTTCGCTTGTTCTTAAAGAACTCTTTAGGAACTTCTTAAAGAACTCTTTAGGAACTTCTTAAGTTGTTCTTTAGGAACTTTTGTGTTTCTTCTTAAGTACTTTCTTAAGTATTTTCTTAAGCACTTTCTTAAGTACTTTCTTAAGAGCTAAAAACCAAGTGAAAACAAAACAGAAAAACCAAGTGTTTTCATGCAAAAACCAACTGTTTTTTAGCGAAAAACCAACTGTTTTTTAGCGAAAAACCAACTGTTTTTTAGCGAAAAACAAAGAAAACATAAATTTTAATTTTTATCTAACTTTTTTAATCCATTGAATTATTTAGTAGTTACAGAGACGCTTTTTTTTTGGTTGTTCTTAAAGAACTCTTTAAGAACTTCTTTAGGAACTCTTTAAGAAGTTCTTTAGGAACTTTTGTGTTTCTTCTTGAGCTTTGCTGCGAAAGTGCTATAGATAGATAGATAGATAGATAGATATATAAATACAGTGAGGGAAAAAGCAAAACAAATAGTTTTGAGTTTTATGATTTCAATAAACAGCCAAATTAATTTTCAAGTTGTTGGAAGAAGAAAGTAAAATAATTAATTCCAGAGCAATTTCAATGAAAAGTAAAAACCAGTTTGATTAATTGATTTTGAATAGGCGTTTTATATCGTTTAATTAAGCCAGAATGGGTTTTCAAGATTGATTTGATAAAATATATAGACAAGCAATAAAAATGGCTTAGAAGGGATTTATTTAAGTTTTTTACAATAAGCCAAAATACTGTTCGTTTCGGCAATTGTTGTTAATTTGGAGAAAGAAGATGAAAGAGATAGATTTTTTTGGTGTAATTGGCTGGCAAATCACTACTGAAAGTTTGAAAAAAGAACTTGAAGGCGTACCAAAAGGCAGTGAAATTATGTTTAACGTAAATTCACCAGGCGGCGACGT
>JAOZMU010000553.1 GCA_029934165.1 Bacteroidales bacterium | reverse complement strand
CTGGGGAAAATATGATAAAGCTCTTGGTTATTATCTTGATGCACTGAAGGTTATGAAAGAAACAAATAACGCCTTTGGTTCAGCGGTTGCATATATGAATATTGGAAATTTGCACTATTACTACAGAGAAGATTATAATTTGGCATTACAATATTATACAAAAGGCTATGAGTTATTTAAAGAACTGAAAAATATTCCGGCGCAAATTAGTGCCTTAAAAAACATTGGCTTGGTGCATCATAACTTGAAAGAATACGAAAAGGCAATCAATATTTTTGATGAAGCCTTGCTTCTGGCTAATGATATTGGAGATAAATCTGGAAAAGCCAGTGTTTTAAACCAGCTCGGATTAGCATATTTACGATTAGGCAAACAGAACGAAGCCTTACGTAATTGTGAAGAATCGTTGGAGATTAATTTGGCTTCAGGAAACTTACAGGAAACTGGATATACATATTCAAATATAGCAATAATTTATGGCGAAATGCGTAATTACGACCAGTCTATTTCCTTTCATTTGATGAGTATTGATATTTACAGTAAAATAAGTGCGAAAAAGGAAGAAAGCGATAGTTATCTTCAAGTATCAAAGATTTTCGAGAAAATTGGCGACTTGGATAATGCCTTAAAAAGCTATAAAAATGGAGTTGAAATAAAAGATTCTCTATTTAATGAAAAAAGCAATAAGCAAATTTCTGAACTTGAAACTAAGTATAAAACACAAGAAAAAGAAAAAGAACTAGCAAAACAAGATGCTCAAATTGCTAGGCAAGATGCTCAAATCCTGAAAGAACAATCCTTTCGTTATTTTGCTTACGTAGCAATTGGGTTTATACTACTATTGACATTCGTATTTTATAATCGTTATAGGTTGAAGAAAAAAGCAAATATTGAACTCGAAGCTCGAAACTATGAAATCATGGAGCAGAAAACAGAGATTGAAGCACAACGCGATGAAATTGAACGACAACGCGATGTTGTAACTTCTCAAAAACGCGCAATAACAGATAGTATTACTTACGCAAGCCGCATTCAGAAAGCCATTTTACCACAGCACAGTTTAATAAAATCAATTGTACCTGAGTCTTTTATTCTATATATGCCACGTGATATTGTCAGTGGCGATTATTATTGGGCATCGAAATTTGGCGACGAAGTTATTATCGCCGCCGCCGACTGTACAGGGCATGGAGTTCCGGGCGGTTTTTTGAGTATGCTTGGCGTTACATTTTTGCACGAGATTGTCAATAAAATGGAGAAGCTTGATGCCGCCGAAATTCTTAATCAGCTAAGGACTAATGTTATGACCTCTTTGCATCAAACAGGTCGAGAAAAAGAAACGAAAGATGGAATGGACATTGCTTTGTGCATAATAAATAAAAAAACACATAAAGTTCAGTATGCCGGTGCGTATAATCCATTGGTTATTATCCGCGAAAAATCTGGCGGAACTCCATACGAACAAGCACGTATCATAGAGTCGGATACTCATATTCTATCGGAAGTAAAAGCAGATAAAATGCCAATAGCAATACATATTCGTAAAACAAAAGTCCCTTTCATAAGACACGATATTCAATTGCAAAAAGGCGACAAACTCTACATTTTCTCCGATGGATACGTCGATCAGTTTGGAGGAGCTAAAGGACGAAAATTTATGAGCAAAGCGTTTAAAAAATTGCTTCTCGAACTACAAGATAAAACTATGTCAGAGCAAAAAGAAACACTGCATAAAACAATCGTAGAATGGATGGGAAATTACGAACAAATTGATGATATTCTAATAGTTGGAATGGAACTTTAAGTCTGTTTTTTGTTAAAATCGCCTTCCGAAAGTTCTTCAAATAATCGCAAAATCTTTCTTACAGTATAAGGTTTTGTTATCAAACGGTCGAAGCCTATATTTTGATATTCCTCGAAAAAAAAATTTGGGTCGTGAGCTGTAATAGCAATTACAGGCACAGATGCCTTAGGCTCAGGCAATTGTGTACGAATATATTTTGTAGTTTCAAAACCGTTCATAACAGGCATTTCAATATCCATTAAAACGATGTCATAATCATTCGATACAATTTTTTCTATCGCTTCTTTTCCATTCGATGCCTCAGAACATTCCGCACCAATTTCAATAACAATTTCAGACAATAAAATCCTATTCAAAATGATGTCATCAACTATTAAAACGCTAATATTTTCCATAAAAGATTTAAAATTTTTCGGGGTTTTTGCGAAAAGTCCTAGCCATGTCGGCTCAACATATTCAACAGTTTTTTACTCTTAATCTGAATCTTTCGCCCATCTAAGGCAATAATTCTGTCGTTTTTAAACTCAGAAAGCGTGCGAATAAAACTCTCCTTTGTCGTACCAAGCAATTCTGCCAATTCGCGCCTCGACATAGGCATTACAAAGGCATCGGTCTTGAAAATTTCGTCAGAAAAATACAATAACATATCCGCAACTTTTCCCGGCAATTGCTTTTCCGTATGATTAAGCAGTTTTTTTGCAGTAAATAACCCAAAACTACCAAGTTGTTCCATCAAATAAAGTGCAAATTTTCCGTTTTTCTTAATTAATTGTTTTGTCAAATCAAAATCAATAAAACAAACCTCGGTCGCCTCTAACGCAGAAGCTGAATAATGATAAACATCATCACCAAAAATCGCCGGAAGCCCTATAAATTCACCCTTCTGTGCAATTTTGATAATCAAATTCCTGTCGTTTCGTCCTTCTTTAAAGACCTTAACCAAACCATTTGCAACAAACATAAGATGCCCAACACGAGTGTTTTGTCGGAAGACAACATCTTTTTTTTTGTAAAAAACTTTACTGCTCTTTTTACGAATTAATTGAATCTCTTCGGACGTAAAAATGTTTGGATAAAAGTTATTTATTTCGATAGAATCGCAAATAGTTACATTCATTTGGCTACAGTTTCAATTATAAAAAACAATTTAGTATTTTCAGAACAAAATCACAATTTAACAAGACTACAAATGGGCTACCAGTCTAAAGTTGGACACCCCTGTTACTTAACCAGTTAGCTTTG
>JAOZMU010000552.1 GCA_029934165.1 Bacteroidales bacterium | reverse complement strand
TTTGCAATGTGTTAAATATCAAGTTGTAAGGGCGAAGTCAGAAACTTGAGTTATGAAACATGCCATTTTTTACAAGGAAATATTCTTTGTCTGGTAAATTAGGAATAAGTTCAATTGGTTGACTTGGTAAAAATGTTAGAAACAATCAAGATAATTATATACATTTTAACGGGAGATTTGGACTTCTCCATTGTGAACAAATTCTATACTACCCACACAATTTTATAAAGAACCACCCAATTCCCTTTTAACCACCCAACAACCACTTCCAAACAGGTATAACGTTTATTGTCTTGTCGTCAAATGTAATTTTTTCTTGTGAGTTATATGTTATTATAAAAAGTTCGGTGTTTTCTATTTCTTTGCTTGTTTCTATCAGTGAGTTTATTTCTCTTTCTCTGGTTTTTAGGTCGTTAATGTCGTATGCTACTTGAAATAGGCAGTAGGTGTTGTTTTCAAAATACAGAAAATCGACTTCTTTACCCGTTTTTGTTTTGTAGAAATAGATTTCTTTTTGTCGGCGTTTTAATTCTGTAAATACAATGTTTTCCAGCAGTTTGCCTTTGTCTTCCGAAAAACGAAACGAAACCGTATTTCTTATTCCGTTGTCGATTGCATAAATCTTTTTGTTTGAGGTATATTGCTTTTTTAACGAGTATTCAAATTTGTATAGCTCAAATAATAAGTATGCTTCCTGCAAAACAGAAATATACTCGCTTATTGTATTTGCGCTTTTTATCCTAAGTATGACTTTTAACGAATTGTAGCTTATTTCGCCCGTAAAATTTGTAAACAGATAATGCGAAAGTTTTTTAAACTGGTTTATGTTTCGGATTTTAAATCTGGCAATCAGGTCTTTATAAATCACGTCTTCATATACTCGTTTTATAAATTCGTCGTCTTTGTATTTTAAATATTCAGGAAAACCGCCTTTATTTAAGTATTCATCTAAGCATTTCAGTATTTGGGATTTTGTATCGGAAGATAATTTTTCGGTACTGATGTTGTTAAATTCCAAAAACTCCGAAAATGAAAAAGGATAAAGCTCAATTTTTATATATCGCCCTGTGAGATGTGTAGCAAGCTCGGAACTAAGTAGTTTTGAGTTACTTCCGGTTATAAATATTTTATAATATTCGTCAAATAATCGCCTGATGAACCGCTCCCAGTCCGATACATTTTGTATTTCATCAAAAAATATTGTTGAAGCATCGTGTTGCTTTTTAAAAATAATCATCAATTCTCTGAAATCTTCAACCGTGAAATTTATCAGTCGCTCATCATCAAAATTCAGATAATAATACGCATCAAAATTTTGCATAAGCTGCCATAAGAGCGTAGATTTTCCGCAGCGTCTTATTCCGCTTATCACTGTGATTTGTTTGGTTTTTAAAACTTTATCTGTATTGATATGTCTTTTTAAACCAATTTCTTTTTTATCAAGATTTACGCTTTGGTCAATTACTACTTCTTCTAAAATATCTAATCTCATATTAGTTTGTATTGGTAAAGTGTAAATATAAGAAATATTTACTTTACCAAAGTAAGAAAATGAGATTTATTTTCATTAGTAATGTTGGTTTTAATTCTGCATTGCTTGCTAATTATTCCCTGAAAGTTTTTGTTTAACCTCTTCAATCGCTGCTTTTACTCAAGTTTTTCTGCGTCTTCAATTTTATTTTTAATAATAATTGTCTTCATAAAACAATGTGTATGGCATTTCTAAATTGTAATTTACAAGCTGCTATAAATCAGTGTTTTATGAAATTTGTAAAAATAATGTAAAATACTGAATATCAGCACAATCTATTTTTTAAAATTTAAAAATGTCATACATATTGATAAAACGAAAAAATTGATATTCCTTGCACATCTTCTTTTACATGTTTAAAATGTTTCGTCATTTTGTACGAGAAGTTTTTGTTTTTTACAAGTTTGTCAAGACGTTCAATTACTTTCGGATTATTGTTGTATTGTATCATCCATTGGATTAAACTTCGTATAAAAATACTGGCATGTTTCATAAAGTGCAAAAAGTGTCAAGTAAGCAAAATTATTAATTATTAATTTTCCATTACTAAGAAAACCAGCGGGCTACTATTTTCACAAAACCTCATCGCAAAACTCTTTTACTTTCACGTTGTTACTTTTTTTGCACAATGCGGTGAGTAATTCGTGCAGCCAATTATTTGCAATAGAGTTTGTTATTATCCTGTATGTTGCGGTTTGCATATCAGTTTGCTGGGCAATATCGGCAAGTTTTTTATCCAAGTTTAAATCTAAAAACATTTCCAATTGGCTGTAATCTAAATATGCTGCGCCTATTGCAGAAATAAGCTCTTGCTTTTGCGCGCCGCTCAATTCGGTAATGCGTTTTGGGCTTGTGTCGTTTGTGGGGTTAAACACTTCGTTATCATCCGTTTCTGTGTTCTGCGCTGGTCTTGTCAAAACATTTTTAGAAAACTCTTTCAACAATTCCTGAAAAGCGTATTGAATCTGGTTTTTTGTTTGCTTATAATCGAAATCACCCATCAAACCTTTGTTTTTATCGCCTTGATTTGAAGCGTTTCGTGCTTTCAGCAAAATTAAATCGTTATAAACATCGTCGTCAATATTTTTTACTGCATCTATTGCCAAATCAAGGGCTTTCCCCAGTTTTCCTTCGCCAAGCAGTTGAATAATTTTATCGTGTAGTGTCATAGTTTCCAAAAGATTTTATTCATTTTTATTTTGTTGCAATTTAAAATAAATCACTCAAAAATTCAAATATGCACTTACAGGTTCAGGATTTGTCCATAAAAATCTCAAGTTTCTGACTTCAATAACACTTTGAGTATCAGGCTGTTGTAGATGCAAGAAGTGTTAAAATAGTTGCATAATTCGACATAATATTGTATCTTTGAGGTAGTTAGAAACCAAGTACAAAAACAGTCTCATTATGCAACATAACAAAGGTAATACAAATCAATCGGAACTTTCATTTTTATCGGCATGTTTTATATATACTGGAGTGAATTTGGTTTTCGGATTAAATTAATATATTTTCAAA
>JAOZMU010000551.1 GCA_029934165.1 Bacteroidales bacterium | reverse complement strand
AACTAAAACTAAATCAGGCGTAAGCAAAATTATTAATTATTAATTTTCCATTATTTAGTTTATACTCAGGTTGATTATAACTTGAAAAAGTGTCGTTATTTTTGTGCGACTACTTAAATATTAAAATTAATACCAATAAATTTAAAATTAAACGAAATGCAGGATAAAATTCTTATTATTGAAGATAGTGTTATGGCAATTTTTTTAATGGAGTTTTTGGAGGAATTTGAAAATTATAAAGTTTTTACTGCTGAAAACGGAATAATAGGCTTGCAAATAGCAAAAGAGGTTGTTCCGGATTTAATTTTATTGGATATTGCAATGCCAGAAATGAACGGCTACGAAGTTTGTCAACGGCTTAAAGATGAGCCGGAAACAAAAGATATTCCTGTTATTTTCTTATCGGCATTATCAAAATTTATTGATAAAGTAAAAGCATTTGAGGTTGGTGGAATTGATTATATTACAAAACCGTATCATAAGGAAGAGTTGTTAGTCCGAATAAATAATCACTTAAAATTATCTAAGTTAAACAGCACACTCAAAGAAAAAAACAGGGAATTAATTGCTGCCAAAGAAAAAGCCGAAGTAAGCAAACAACAACTTGATAGTTTTATTAATTCTGCCACAGATAGTTTTATGCTATTTGACAAAAACATGAATTACGAAACAATAAATAAAAAAGCTATTGAGAAATTTTTTCCGATTGGAACAAAAAAAGAAGACGTTATGGGAAAAAATATTTTGGATTTTGTTCCTGAGCTTGAAAAAACCAAAAGGTTTCGACAATACCAAAATGTGATAAAAACTGGCAAGCCATTGCTTTTAGAGAATATTGTTTCTCACCCTGCTTTTGGTAATTATCATTTACGAGTGCAAATGTTTAAGGTCGGAGATGGTTTAGGGGCGGTAATAACCGATGTTACCGAAAATATCAAAGCAAAGCAGGAACTAATAAGAGCAAAAGAAAGCGCAGAGAAAAGCGAAAACAAAGTTGTGCAAATTCTTGACGCATTTGACGATTCAATTTATATAAGTACAAATAATTTTGAAATTTCTTATATGAATAAAGAATTGGCAACCAATATCGGAAAAGACAAATTAGGAACAAAATGTTATAAATCTATTTACGGTTTCGATGAGAAATGCAAATGGTGCAAGCTCGATGATTTGAAAAGTTCTCGAAAATTGGTTGCTTATGATATTAAAATCCCAAACAAAAAAGAATACCGAAATATACGCTGCCTAATATTGAGCAACAACCAAAAAATCACCATATTTCAAGACATTACCGAGCGTGTCGAAGCCGAAAAGAAAACCCTCCAAACAATTATAACAACCGAAGAAAACGAACGCAAAAGATTTGCACAAGATATTCACGATGGCATTGGTCCTTTGCTTGCTGCCATAAAACATTATACACAGTGGATTGCGGAAGAAAACAACAAAAACGAAAGAACGGTAATTAAAGAAAAAGCGTTAGATTTAATCAACGAAGCCGAAACAACTGTTCGCAGAACTGCCTCTGGATTAAGCCCTTACATTCTTCAGAATTTTGGTTTGCTTGATGCAATTCAGGCTTTTGCAGATAGAATTATGGAAACAACTGCAATAAAAATAAAAATAAAAACAAACAAGCCACAATTTACCGACAAAATGGTTGAAATAACTCTTTACAGAGTGCTTACCGAGTTGATAAACAACACTTTTAAACATGCTAAAGCTACCGAAATACGAATATCAATATGGTTAAAAGACAATAAAATTAAAGCAACTTACAAAGATAATGGCATAGGCTTTGACATGGAATTGTTGAAAAAATCGGTCAAAGGAATAGGACTTTTCAACATTAAAAACAGAGTTATTGCTTTGAATGGGACTTTTAACATTCAAAGTTCTGTTCTTAATGGAACGCAAGTTGTAGTGGAATTTAACAATAATGTCTAAGACCTATTTTTTATGAAACGTTTAAGCTGTGAATTAACAACTTAGGTTAATAAAAAGCGTAAGAACTTTTGTAAGAGTACTTAATTAACAATTAGTCTCCGTCCGTAAAGTCTATTAAATCGCAAAGCGATTATAACCGTTGGGTTATAATTAACTGAAAATTCTAAACATAAATAATTATGATAAAAATTATTCTTGCAGACGACCACGTGGTATTTAGGCAAAGTCTTAGTTTTATGCTTTCGAGAAATACTAATGCGCAAATAATAGCAGAGGCTTCAAATGGTAGAGAACTCATAAATATTTTGGAAAATTTAGACGAAAGCAAAGAGCCAGATGTTATTTTGATGGATATTGATATGCCAGAAATTGATGGAATTGAGGCTACTAAGTTAGCGTTGAAGAAAAATCCTAATCTGAAAATATTGACATTATCAATGTTTGGCGATGAAAAATACTATCACCTGATGATTGACGCTGGCGTAAGGGGTTTTGTGCTGAAAAATGCTGATAAAGCAGAGCTAGAAGCGGCTATAAAAGAGGTGGCTGAGGGTGGCAGTTGGTTTTCTAACGACCTGTTGCGCAGAGTGATTGTTTCGTTTAACAAACAATCGAAAGCCGATAATTTGCTTACAAAAAGAGAAACAGAGGTGATAAAACTAATTTGCGACGGACTAACAGGCGAACAGATAGCCAAAAAACTAAGTTTGAGTTTTGACACAATTCGTAAACACAGAAGCAATTTGCTCTCCAAAACAGAAAGTACAAACACGGCGGCTTTAGTAATGTATGCCATTAAAAATAAGTTAGTTGCAGTATAAAAACATAAATACAACAAAACCTTCTTTGGGTATAATTCATCATTAACGAATAAGCCAAATGTGTAACAAAAAGTAACACGTTTGGCTTATTTTTTTTCACACAATTGAGCCTAAAGTTTCACACAATTTGGTGTTTCATAAAAACAAAGATAAAACTAATTTTACAAAATTATGAAATAGATAATTCTTAGTAATGGAAAATTAATAATTAATAATTTTGCTTACGCCGGATTTAGTTTTAGTTAGGAATTTTAATGGCTTACTTTATTAAATTCATTTTACT
>JAOZMU010000003.1 GCA_029934165.1 Bacteroidales bacterium | reverse complement strand
AGTTGCAAATCAGTCAATTCAGCAAGCATTGAAAATCAACATAATATTTTTTGGGATTAATAAATTTTGTCCAAAGTCTAATATAAATTACTGAAAAACAACAATTCTATTATACCAGAGTTAAATTTTGTTGATTTTGAAAGCCTTGATTATCAAGCTATTTTAAAATCGACAAAAATTTCCAACAAAAAACGACTTAGTCAGAAAATCTATTCGTTCTTGCGTGAGTTTGAGTTCATTGGAGTAATGTTTCATAAATTTTTCGCAAGCCAATAATAATGTGCTATCAAACTTCGATTTCAACTCTCGCTCGCTCATATTGGCATAAATATCCATGCCTGAAAAAGTGAAAGACATGAAAAAGAAGTTGTTATGTTTTTTTACCAATGTAAAGATTTCCGAAAATTTCCATTAAAAAATACCTAATTATAACAATTTTTGTTAAAATTACAATTTATTGATTTTCAGTTTATTATATTGCAAATATTTTATTCAAAATTAGAAAAAGCACTATGCACTTATGCCTTGTTAAGAGAGTTTTTGATTTTTGCTGGAACAAGAAATTGACCAATTTTGCGAAATGGCTTTAGGTGAATGTGAAACAGAGGGCGTTTCAATCCGTTCACTTCCCACGATTTTCTGTCTTCGGCATTGGCAATGAAACGTTTGCGAAGGCTGCCATTGCTGTTTCCGCCGGCTCGCATTTTCACCAACACTTCTGGAATATACGCAGCTGAAGATTTTTCTTTATACAAAAAACGTACTAATATTTCGTAGTCGTTGGATATTATCATCCACGTATTGAAGTCGCCAAATTTTTCGTAAAGCTCTTTTTTACAGAAAAAAGTTGGGTGTGGCGGCATCCATCCTTTGCGAAATAAACTGCGTTGGTAAGGTTTTGATTGCCAGTAGCGTATGATTTTTTCAGTATCCACTGGGTCAACATAAACAAGGTCGCCATAAGCCGAGTCAACGTTTTGGGTTACAATTGTTTCGGCAATTTTACCAATAGTTTTTTCTGACGTATAAAAATCGTCCGAGTTTAAAATCCCGATAATATCGCCAGTAGCTATCCGTAGCCCTTTGTTGAAGGCATAGAAAATTCCATCGTCTTTTTCCGAGATTACTTTCGCAATTCTGTCCTTATATTTATCAATAATGGCGAGTGTGCTATCGGTCGATTTTCCATCGATAATAATATATTCAATATTCGGATAATCTTGATTTACAACCGATTTGATAGTATCCTCGATGGTTTCTTCGCTATTGAATGAAACTGTTATTATACTAATTTTTGGCTTGTCGTTCATTTTTTTATAAAAAAGAAACAAGGGAGAAAACTCCCTTGTTTGAGAATGAAAATAATTCAGTATCAACCCGTTATTTATTGCGTGTTATGACGTAATTCTCAAGAATCAACATGTCCATTTTTGTACGCAAATAGCAATCAATCGCTTCTGCTGGCGCATTGACGATTGGCTCATTTTCATTGAAAGATGTATTTAGTACGATGGGGACATTTGTTTTATCGTAAAAACGCTTAATCATATCGTAATATTTGGGGTTTATTTCGCGGTAAACACTTTGCAAACGCCCAGTTCCATCAACGTGAGTAACTGCCGGAATCTCTTTGCGTTTTTCCTCGCGGATGAGAAAGACCTTTTCCATAAACGGAACTTCGTTGGATTGCTCGAAATAGTCTGCCACGTGGTCTTCGAGAACCGAAGGTGCAAACGGGCGGAATGGCTCGCGCTTTTTGATTTTTAGGTTTAAAATCTCTTTTGCATCTTCACGGCGCGGGTCGGCAAGAATCGAGCGATAGCCTAAGGCTCTGGGACCAAATTCAGAACTTCCTTTATACCAGCCAACTACACCACCATCAATTAAACAATCTGTTACCAAATCGCAAATTTCGTTGTCGTCTTTGCGGACAAAACTTACGTTGCGGTGGTTCAGTGCTTCGACAAGTTCTTCGTCCGAGTATGCGCAACCTGTTGCAGCTGTTAAAATTGGTTCTATGCGCTCGTTTTTTTGAATCTGATTGTAAAGCCAAAGTGCTGACCCAACGGAAGTTCCCGCATCTGTTGCGGCTGCTGGCATAAACACTTTTTTGAATTTTGTCTTTAAATACATTTTTCCGTTTGCAACCGAGTTTTGTGCAACACCGCCAGCAAGACAAAGATTTTCTGCCCCGGTACGCTCTTGCAAGTGGTTTAAAATGTGAAAGATAGCCTTTTCTGTCATTCTTTGTGCCGAGGCCGCAAGGTCTTTATGATATTGTGTTAATTCGTCGCCCTTTTTGCGTGCTGTTCCAAGTTTTTCGACCATATATTCCGAAAAAATTGGCTCAATCGTCGGATAGCCATCTTCCCACGACATCGTAACGCCCTCTCGCGAGTGTAGGAAATATTTCTCGTTAATTTTGAACAATCCGTTTTTTGTCAGGTGGATAATATCTTCAAATTTATCCACATATTTTGGGTCGCCATAAGGTGCTAATCCCATGACTTTATACTCATCGCCGTAGTTCATAAAACCCAGATACTGAGTGAAAGCCGTGTAGAATGTGCCGATAGAGTGTGGGTAAATCACCGAGTCGTAAACCTCAATATTATTTCCTTTTCCGTATCCTGTCATCGTTGATGTAAAATCGCCAAAACCGTCGATTGACAGCACTGCAGCCGTCTCGAATGGGGACGTAAAAAACGAACTTGCCATGTGCGAACGGTGATGCTCGATGTTATAGATTTCGGCTTTTATTGAGCTTTCATCGACATTTAACTCTTTGGCAAGAATAGATTTTATCGACGAAACCTTTCGGGTGTTTGCCAAACGGTCTATTAAACTGCTGATTTTTCGGACTTTAGAAACCGTATGCTTTATTTTGTTGAATAAATTTGCCGATGGGTTTCTCGAAATTGTAATATGGTCAACTTCCGTAATATTGATATTTGCAGCCTTCAGGCATGCTTTTATAGACTCGAGCGGAAAACCAGCCCAGTGTTTTATCCTGCGAAAGCGTTCTTCTTCTGTCGCCATGATTAGCTTGTTGTCTTTGAAGATGCAAGCAGCCGAATCTCCGTGAAATGCGTTAAGTCCTAATATGTACATTGTGTTCGTTTTTTCCCATAGTGCTGGGTGTTAGTATTTTGGGTTATTTTTTCTGTTAATATATGCGGTCAGGATTTGTTCTTGAAAATTTATTTGTTTTGTTAAACCGCTTGCTAAGGTCTAAGTAATGGAAAATTAATAATTAATAATTAATAATTTTGCTTACGCCTGATTTAGTTTTAGTTAGGAATTTTAATGGCTTACTTTATTAAATTTATTAAATTTATTAAATTCATTTTACTAATTAACCATTTGCATTTATTATTTTTTCCTTTAACGGCTTCAAATAAAACACTCAAATATTATCGCATTTTTGAATTGTTATAGCTCAAAATACCTGCGTGCAAATTGGCTAATTATATATTGTGAATTGCTTTAAGCTAATAACAACACAAAAAATGTTGGTTGTTTTTACGTAACCACTTGCCTGTTTAATTCTTCGTTTAGAAATTTGGCTGTGTAACTTTGGGTGTTTTTCGCGATTTTTTCTGGCGTTCCTGAGCAAACAACAAACCCGCCTTCGCGTCCGCCTTCTTTTCCGATGTCAATAATATAATCGACAACTTTTATTACATCTAAATTGTGCTCAATTATTAGAACGGTATTACCTCTGTTTACCAGCTTGTTAAGTACTCCCATGAGTACTCGAATATCCTCGAAATGTAATCCTGTTGTTGGTTCGTCTAAAATATATAGCGTTTTGCCGGTGTCTTTTTTTGCCAACTCGGTGGCTAATTTTACGCGCTGTGCCTCTCCGCCAGAAAGTGTTGTCGATGCCTGACCTAGTGTAACATAGCCAAGCCCAACGCTTTGCATGGCTAATACTTTTTTCTTGACAGAAGGAATGTTTTCAAAAAAATCGACGGCTTTATTTATTGTCATGTCTAAAATGTCGCTGATAGATTTACTTCTGTACCTAACTTCCAGAGTTTCACGATTATATCTCATTCCAGAGCAGTCGTCGCATCGCACATAAACATCTGGCAGGAAGTTCATTTCGATTGTCTTCAATCCTGCTCCACCGCAAGTTTCGCAACGCCCTCCTTTTACATTAAAGGAGAATCTTCCGGGTTTATACCCGCGTATTTTTGCTTCTGGTAGGCTTGCAAACAGTTTTCTAATGTCTGAGAAAACGCTTGTGTAAGTGGCTGGGTTTGACCGTGGTGTTCGTCCGATTGGAGATTGATCGACTTCAATTACTTTGTCGATATTTTCGATTCCGGATATTTTTTTATACGGAAGTGGGTCTTTAACAGACCGATAAAATTTCTGGCTCAAGATTGGATGCAATGTTCCGTTTATTAAAGTAGATTTTCCGCTACCCGAAACGCCTGTAACACAAATCATTTGCCCTAATGGAATTTCGATTGAAACATTTTTTAAATTATGCCCCTTGCAGCCTTCGAGGATAATCTTTTTGCCACTGCCTTTGCGTCTTTGTGCTGGTACTTGGATTGCTTTTTTGTTGTTTAAATACATAGCTGTCAAAGTGTTGGCTTTGCAAATTTCTTTTGGCGTTCCTTTTGCGACAATTTTGCCTCCGTGTCTTCCGGCGTGTGGTCCTATATCGACAACAAAATCTGCCGACAGAATCATATCTTTATCGTGTTCGACAACTATGACAGAATTTCCGGTATCTCGCAATTGCTTCAAGGAGTGGATAAGCCTCTGGTTGTCACGCTGATGCAAGCCTATACTTGGTTCGTCCAAAATATACAAAACATTGACAAGTTGTGAGCCGATTTGTGTTGCCAATCGTATTCGCTGACTCTCACCGCCCGAAAGTGTTACCGAACTCCGATTTAATGACAGATAATCTAAGCCAACGTCTAAGAGGAATTTTATTCGCGTATTAATCTCTTTTACAACCTCTTGCGCTATTTTCATTTGTCTTGCAGATAGTTTTGGTGTTAGTTCTGCAAACCAATTTGCAAGCTCCAAGATGTCCATTTCGGCAAGTTCCGAAATATTTTTTCCTGCCATGCGAAAATAAATTGATTCTTTTTTCAGCCTAGTTCCGTTACAGGTAGGGCAAATTTGAGTTTTTGTAAATTGTCCTGCCCATTTTTTTGCTTTTTTGGAAGTTTCGGAAGTTTGCTGTTGGTCGATATATTTTGTTATACCATCGAAACTTACTGCGTATTTTGACGATGTTCCGAGTGGTGTGTTTTTCAGAGCAAATGTTTCCTCAGAGCCATAAATTATGGTGTCGAAAGCTTTTTTTGGGATTTTATTTATTGGGTCGGTTAATTCGAATTTATATTTTGCGGCAATGGCTTCTAACTGCCAAAATATCAGGGATTTCTTATATTTTCCTAATGGAATTATTCCGCCGTTATATATGCTTTCTTCATTGTTTGGGACAATTTGACTTAAATCCATCGAGGTTACGCGCCCCAATCCATTGCACTCGGGGCAAGCACCTTGCGGGGAATTGAACGAAAACATACTTGGTGCTGGTTCGCTATAAGCAATTCCAGTTGTAGGGCACATCAATAAATGGCTGAAATAATGAATTTTTTCTGTTTCTGCGTCTAAAAGCATGATAACTCCTTTGCCGTGTCGCATCGCAATTTGTATTGCACTTTTCAATCGTTTGATGGCTGCCTCTGAGCCGTTGTTTTCATTTGGAACGCGAAGTTTATCTACGACTAATTCGATGTTGTGATTTTTGTATCTATCGACTTTTTTACCAAATTTCAACTCCTCTATAACGCCATCAACACGCGCGTAAATAAACCCTTTTTTTATTAACGATGCAAATAATTCGCGATAATGCCCTTTGCGCCCTTGAACTAAAGGTGCCAAAATATTAACTTTTTTCCCTGCAAGTTTACTAAAAACAGAGTCAATAATCTGTTCATCGGTATATTTTACCATCTGCTCATCTGTTTCGTACGAATAGGCATCGGCAGCACGCGCAAAAAGTAACCTTAGGAAATCATAAATTTCTGTAATTGTCCCAACAGTTGAGCGAGGATTCTTACCAGTGGTTTTTTGTTCGATGGAAATCACAGGGCTAAGTCCCGTAATTTTATCTACATCAGGTCTTTCAAGGTTTCCCAAAAACTGGCGAGCATAAGCCGAGAAAGTTTCAATATATCTCCGCTGTCCTTCGGCATAAATAGTGTCGAAAGCCAATGAAGATTTTCCACTTCCGCTAAGTCCCGTAATAACAGTCAGTTTTCCCCGTGGGATTTTAATATCTATATTGTGTAAATTATGCACCCTCGCACCTAAAACTTCAATAAAATCAACAGCCTTTTTCATTCCCAAAATCTACTTTCTTAATTTTTTCATATCTCTATACCCTTTTTTAGGTATGATAATGGAGTACTTTTTTTTACTGGCATTTGGCAATACTTTATCCCGAAGCCACGGATTAAAATACTTCAGCATTTTATAATTTATACCAAAATTCTTCGCAAAAGAAACTAAATCGTTTACCGTGCTATCGACCACAACTTTTGTTACTGGAATTACTGGGTACTTTTCATCATCAGAAATGTCAAATCCATAAAGTTTAGGATTTTCCATTACTATTTTATACGCCAAAATATTATAGACATATCTTCCAGTTTCGGGATTTAACAGTAAATCGTAATAGTTAGAAACCCGTTGTTTCTTAATTTGTTTGTCCAAATTTCCCTGTCCCAAATTGTAAGATGCCGCCGCCAAAGCCCAACTTTTATATTTAGTGTTAGCGTTTTTTAAATACTTGCAGGCAGCACGTGTGGATTTTTCTAAATTATATCTCTCATCTACATAAGCATTTACCTCCAATTTATAGGATTTTGCCGTTGCTTTCATAAACTGCCACACACCTTTTGCACCTGCCGAAGAAGTAGCATTCATCAAATTACTCTCTGCAACAGCTAAATATTTAAAATCATTCGGTACTCCTTCTTCTTTCAATATTGGCTCAATGACATCAAAATATCTTTGTGCTTTTTTTATTATCCACAAAGATCGCGAATGTCTATAACACGTAATTATTACTTCATAATCCAGACTTTCGCGTACATCGAAACTATCTAATGGTACAATTTCTCCTGCCAGCATCAAAGTATCTGGCAAAACTGGCGAAAAAACTTTCGACATTTTTTTGTTTTCTACATTATCATCCTTTTCCGTATCATCATAATTTGTTATTGTCTTGAAGTTTAAGAAAAAAAGCCACAACATCAAAACAGCAACAGCACCAACACTAACTTTAACCCAAACGGGCAAAAAACCACTTTTCATTTTCTTATCATATAAATTCAACATCGTACAAAAATAAAAAAAATGTACTTAAAGTGTTTCAGTATTCAATAAATAAAAAGGGCTACCTTATTTAAGATAGCCCTTTTTATAATATTTTCAATCTTCGCACTATTCAGCGGGATTGACATTATTTTCTTTTGTTTTAGTAGTTTCCGTAGCTTTTTTCTTGCCTCCTCTTCTTCGACGTGATTTAGTTTTAGTTGCGCTTTTTGTTTCAGTTGACATACTTTCGTTGTAATCAACCAATTCGATATAACACATCTCTGCTGCATCACCTAAACGAGCTCCAATTTTCAAAATCCTAGTGTAACCACCTGGTCTGCTTGCTATTTTTGGCGCAATTTCTCTAAATAATTCAGAAAGGACAACTTTATCTTGTAAATATCCGAAAACTACTCTACGAGAATGCGTTGTATCATTCTTAGTTTTTGTTAACAAAGGTTCTACATACAATTTAAGAGCCTTCGCCTTGGCAAGTGTTGTTTTTATTCTCTTGTGTGTAATTAACGAGCAAGCCATATTTGCAAGCATCGCTTTTCTATGTGCACTTTTTCTGCCAAGATGATTAAATTTTTTTCTATGTCTCATTACGATTTACAATTTTCTGGTATAAATTTTTCGATGCACAAATAAACAAAGTTTCATTTGCGAAACTTATTCCTTTTCGAGTTTATATTTGCTAACATCCATTCCGAAATTCAAGTTTAATCCCGATAATAAATCTTCAAGCTCTGTCAACGATTTTTTTCCAAAGTTTCTAAACTTCAATAAATCGTTTTTGTTGAATATAACCAAATCTGCCAAAGTTTCAACATCAGCAGCTTTCAAACAATTCAAAGCTCTAACAGACAATTCCATATCTACTAAACGATTTTTTAGTAATTGTCTCATGTGCAATACTTCTTCGTCAAACTCTTCATTCTCATACTTCTCATCTGAGTCCAAAGTAATTTTTTCGTCCGAGAACAACATGAAATGATGTATCAAAATTTTTGCTGCCTCTTTTAAGGCATCTTTCGGATTTACAGAACCATCGGATTCAATTTCGAAAATTAGTTTTTCATAGTCGGTCTTTTGCTCTACACGATAATTTTCGATTGTGTATTTTACGTTACGAATCGGTGTATAAATTGAATCAATCGCAATAACACCAAATTCGGTATCTGCACCAAGTTTGTTCTCCTCAGCCTGCACGTATCCCCTTCCTTTACCTACCATAATTTCCATACGAAAATTAACAGTCGATTCCATGTTGCAAATAACAAGCTCTGGATTTAATACATCAAAATTTGTAACAAATTTAGCAATATCTCCAGCAGTTAATTGCTCTTTATTATTTACATTGACGGTAAATTTTTCTGAGTCTTCGCCTTCTATTCTTTGCTTAAATCTGACTTTCTTTAAATTTAGTATAATTTCGGTTACGTCCTCAATTACTCCTTCCAAGGTTGAAAATTCATGTTCTACACCATCAATTTTTACATTCGTAATAGCATATCCCTCAAGAGAAGAAAGCAATATCCTCCTTAACGAATTTCCAATTGTTATTCCATATCCCGGTTCAAGCGGACGAAACTCAAAGATCCCTTTGGTTTCGTCAGACTCAATCATAATCACTTTATCCGGTTTCTGAAAAGCTAAAATTGCCATAATTTGGATTTCAGTTTACTTAAAAATTACATTTATCAAAGTATAAATGGCGACTTCAAAATATCAATCCACCTTATTTAGAATATAGCTCGACAATTAATTGCTCGTTGATATTCTCTGGTATTTCTTCGCGCGAAGGTACACTAGTAAATTTACCTGCCATTTGATATTTGTCCCACTCCAACCATGATGATTTTCCGTAGCGACCAACAGCTAATGAATTTGTAATTGCCTCCAGCGATTTAGACCGCTCTCTAACGCCTATTATATCTCCAACTCGTAAAGTGTAAGATGCTATATTCACAATCCCACCATTTACAGTAATATGTCTATGTGACACCAATTGTCTAGCTCCGTCTCTTGTTGGGGCAATTCCCAAACGAAAAACTACATTGTCCAATCGAGACTCTAGTAACTGTAAAAGAACTTCACCAGTAACCCCCTTGCTTCTAGACGCCTTAGCAAAAAGATTGCTAAACTGTTTTTCTAATAAACCATACGTGTATTTAGCTTTTTGTTTTTCCTTAAGCTGAATTCCATATTCCGATAATTTTTTTCTTCGACGGTTTGAACCATGTTGTCCTGGTGGATATTTCTTTTTTTCGTACGATTTATCCGATCCGAAAATTGGTTCATCGAATTTTCTAGCTATTTTAGATTTTGGTCCTCTATATCGTGCCATTGTATTTTCGACTTGTTAAATTTCAATAATAATTATACTCTACGTCTCTTTGGTGGACGACATCCATTGTGTGGAAGTGGCGTTACATCAATAATCTCAGTTACTTCGATTCCTGCACCATGAATTGCTCTGATTGCAGATTCACGTCCATTTCCAGGACCTTTTACGTAAACCTTCACTTTCCGTAATCCGAGGTCATGTGCAACCTTAGCGCAATCGACAGCAGCTGTTTGCGCAGCATAAGGTGTGTTCTTTTTCGAACCTCTAAATCCCATTTTACCCGCAGATGACCATGAAATTGTCTGTCCACTTCCGTTTGCTAACGTAATGATGATATTATTAAATGACGCATGAATGTGCGCTTGTCCAACAGCTTCTACTCTGACAACGCGTTTCCTTGTTGGGACTTTCTTCTTTGCCATATCAATTCCTATTTAGTAGCTTTTTTCTTATTAGCGACTGTTTTTTTCTTTCCTTTTCTTGTTCTGGCATTGTTCTTTGTACTTTGCCCACGAACTGGTAATCCAATACGATGCCTGATACCTCTATAACACCCAATATCCATTAATCGTTTGATGTTTAATTGTACTTCTGTTCGCAATTCGCCCTCAACAGTAAACCCACTGTTTATAACATTACGTATTGCCATCAATTGATCATCATTCCAATCTTTTACTTTGGTATTTAAATCAACGCCAGCTTCAGTTAAAATTTTTCGAGCTGCACTTCGACCTACTCCGTAGATATAGGTTAAACCTATTTCACCTCTTTTATTCTTAGGTAAATCTACTCCAACTATTCTTGCCATATAGCTATAATTATTATCAATTTAGATTATCCTTGTCGTTGTTTGAATTTAGGATTCTTTTTATTTATGACGTAAACCCGTCCTTTTCTCTTAACTATCTTACAGTCAGCACTTCGCTTTTTTACAGATGCTCTTACTTTCATTTTCTAAAAATTAAAATTATTTATATCGAAAGGTAATTCTTCCCTTTGTTAAATCATACGGAGACATTTCAACTTTCACTTTATCACCAGGTAAAATCTTTATGTAATGCATTCTCATTTTTCCAGATATATGAGCAGTAACAATATGCCCATTCTCCAACTCAACTCGAAACATTGCATTTGAGAGAGCTTCAGTTATTACACCATCTTTTTCTATTGAAGGTTGCTTAGCCATTTCTATTATTTTGAATTTAATACCTCATCTATATATTCAAAAGTTGACAAAACATCAACCTTTCGTTTCCTAACGACAACAGTATGTTCAAAATGTGCCGATGGCTTTTTGTCTCTGGTTACAATTGTCCATCCATCTTCAGCTTGATAAACATTTCTCTTTCCAAGATTAATCATTGGCTCTATTGCAATAACCAATCCCTCACGGAGTTTAATCCCATGACCTCTACGTCCGTAATTAGGTACCTGCGGCTCTTCATGTAATGAGCGACCAATTCCATGCCCAACCATTTCTCTAACTACAGAATACCCACAATTCTCGACATGACTCTGAATACTATTTCCGATGTCTCCTATCCTTTTGTTTTCCACAGCATTCTGAACACCTATCTCCAAAGCTTTCCTTGTTTCAAAAAGTAACTGAGAAACATCTTTTTTCACTTCTCCTACAGGAAAAGAAAACGCAGAATCTCCGTAAAAATCATTCTTCAAAACTCCACAATCTATAGAAACTATGTCGCCTTCTTTCAAGACTCTTTTTGAAGGAATACCATGTACCACTTCTTCATTTATTGAAATACACAGTGTATTAGGAAAACCTTCGTAATCAAGAAATCCTGGAACTGCGTTATTATCTCGAATAAACTGCTCTGCACATTTATCTAATGCCAAAGTTTCTACACCAGGTTTAATTCTTCTTCCAACTTCTGCTAACGTTCTACCAACCAAAACATTACTTTGACGTAACAACTCTATCTCCTCGTCTGTCTTGTAATAAATCATTACTGCTATTTAATGCTCAATTAGAATAACTTACTAAATCACCGTTGTGTTCATCGCACCACGACCCTTGATCCTACCAGACTTCATTAATCCATCGTATCTCCGCATCAAAAGATGACTCTCAATTTGTTGTAGAGTGTCTAATACAACTCCTATCAAAATAAGTAGCGATGTACCTCCATAAAATTGGGCGAACTGATTATTTACTCCTGCAATCATAGCAAATGCTGGAAGAATTGCTACCAACGCTAAAAAAATAGATCCAGGAAGAGTAATTCTAGACATTACTGAATCCAAAAATTCAACAGTTTTCTTGCCTGGTTTTACGCCTGGTATAAATCCGCCATTCTTTTTCATGTCCTCCGCCATTTGAGTCGGATTAACAGTAATTGCAGTATAAAAATACGTAAACAACACTACTAATACAGCAAATGTAAAATTATACCAAAATCCAGTAAAATCCGAAAAAGCTGCTGCTATTCCTGTCATCGTTTCAGTATCAAAACTTACAAACATCATTGGAATAAACATGAGAGCCTGCGCAAAAATGATAGGCATAACTCCAGCAGCATTAACTTTTAAAGGAATGTATTGTCTTACACCTCCGTATTGTTTATTTCCAACAACCCTTTTTGCATACTGTACAGGAATTCTTCTTGTTCCTTGTACTAATAAAATCACAGCTGCAAAGATAAAAAATAATACCACCATTTCAACTAAGAAAACAACTAATCCGCCACCCTCTTCCTCTAAACGTGAAATAAATTCACCTACGAGAGCAAAAGGCAACCTTGCAATAATACCCACCATAATTAATAATGAGATACCATTACCAATTCCTTTGTCAGTTATTTTCTCACCTAACCACATAACAAACATTGTACCTGTAACAAGAATTAACACTGATGACACCCAAAAAAACATTTCAGGTGGTGTACCATCAAATGGGCTAAAAGCTTGTGGTGGAATCTGTGCTCTAAGATTAGCTAAATATCCCGGTGCCTGTCCTGCCGTGATGACAACTGTTAAAAAACGTGTAATTTGATTAATTTTTTTTCGTCCACTTTCGCCTTCGCGTTGTAAACGCTGAAAATAAGGCACCGCCATTCCAAGCAATTGTATCACAATGGAAGCCGATATGTAAGGCATAATGCCTAATGCAAAAATAGACGCATTTGCGAATGCGCCACCGGAAAACATATTCAATATCCCCAACAATCCTGAGCTACTTTGACTCTGTAAAGCTTCAAGCTGCATCGGATCGACTCCAGGTAACACTATATGTGCGCCTAATCGATAAATCAGCAAAAAACCCAAAGTAACGAGAATTCGACTTCGCAAATCCTCGATTTTAAAAATATTTTTAAGTGTTTCTATAAAGGCTTTCATTCTATATTGTTATTGCTTGTCCGTCTAATGATTCAATTGCTTTTTTTGCTGATGCTGTAAAGGCATGAGCTTTTACCTCGACTTTTCTAGTCAATGTTCCATTTCCAAGTATTTTCACTAAATCCTTTTTCTTCGCTAATCCAGCATTCACAATTGTATTTAAATCTATAACATTCAGATTTTCTTTATCCGCCAGAGCTTGTAATGCTTCAACGTTGATACCTTTGTATGCTTTTCTTCGAAAATTTGTAAATCCAAATTTTGGTACTCTTCTTTGTAAAGGCATTTGACCTCCCTCAAAACCAATTTTTTTGGAATACCCTGAACGAGATTTAGCTCCCTTGTGTCCACGTGTTGAAGTTCCGCCGTAACCAGATCCTTGTCCTCTGCCAATGCGTTTTCGCTGTTTCACAGAACCTTCAGCTGGTTTTAAATTACTTAAATCCATGATTTTCTTCTTTATTATATTGAATTTTGAATTAAAGCGTTATTTATTACTTGTTGCTCACTTCAACTAAGTGCTTTACTTTTGCTACCATTCCAACAATCTGAAGAGTTGCCTCCTTCTCTACGGTTGCATTAATTTTGTTTAAGCCTAGTGCTTGTAGGGTAAGCTTTTGTCGCTTAGTGCTCCCAATCTTACTTCTGATTTGTTTAATGAGAATTTGTGTCATTGTCTTATAAATTTTTCGCTACAAAAGTATTAAAAAGTTATTAACCATTAAAAACTTTTTCTAAAGAAACTCCTCTATGTTCTGCAACAGTTTGAGCATCACGCATTTCTAACAATGCATTGATTGATGCTTTGACAAGGTTATGTGGATTTGATGAACCTTTTGACTTTGCCAATACATTCTTAACTCCAACACTTTCAAGAACTGCACGCATTGCACCACCTGCTTTAACACCTGTACCGCTTCCTGCTGGTTTCAGAAAAACTTTTGCTCCGCCGTACTTTGCTTCTTGCTCATGTGGAATAGTTCCTTTATAAATCGGAACTTTAATAAGATTTTTCTTTGCGTCTTCAATACCTTTTTGAATCGCCGCAGTTACTTCGTTAGCCTTTCCAAGTCCGGCACCAACAATTCCGTTTTCATCACCTACAACGACTATTGCTGCAAAACTAAACGTTCTACCACCTTTTGTAACTTTTGTTACACGGTTTATTGATACAAGTCTGTCCTTTAATTCAAGATCGCTAGTTCTAACTTTTCTTATACCTGATGTTGACATGTTTTTAAAATTTTAGCCCGTTTTTTCTTGCTGAATCAGCAAATGCTTTTACTCTCCCGTGATACAAGTAACCATTTCTATCAAAAACAATTGCTTCTATTCCTTCAACTTTTGCTTTTTCAGCTAACAATTTACCAACTAGTTCGGCTCTCTGAATTTTAGTAATCCCAGATTGCTCTACTATTTCTTTCTGTAAAGAACTCACAGATATAATAGTAATACCACTATTGTCGTCAATCAATTGCGCAGATATTTGTTTGTTACTTCGAAAGACAGAACATCTTGGTCTGCTACTTGTTCCAGCTATATTCTTACGAATACTTTTCTTAATTCGTAACCTTCTTTGTAATTTCGATAAAGCCATAATTATTCTATTTACTAATTTCTAGCTAGCAGCTGCTTTCCCTGCTTTTCTTCTAAGTTCTTCACCAACAAACTTAATACCTTTACCTTTGTATGGTTCTGGTGGACGTAAAGACCTAATTTTTGCTGCTACGTGTCCTAATAATTGTTTATCATGACTTCGTAGTGTAATTATTGGAGCTTTTCGCTTCTCTGTGAGAGCATCTACTTTGATTTCGCTTGGTATCTCAAACATAATTAAGTGAGAATACCCCAAAGCTAATTCTAAAACTTGTCCAGTACATGTTGCTCGATAGCCTACACCTACTAATTCTTGTTTTATTTCAAATCCCTCAGATACACCAATCACCATATTATTTATCAACGAACGATACAATCCGTGCATTGCTCTATGACGCTTGTTGTCTGTTGGTCTAGCTACTTTAACTATGCTATCTTCAACGTTGATTGTAATATCTGCATCAATCACTTGTTTGAGTTTGCCTAATTTTCCTTTCACTACAACGGTATTGTCCTTTTCCACTGTAACATTGACACCACTTGGGATTTGGATAGGTAATTTTCCAATTCTTGACATTGAGTTATCGTTTTATTTTTTTCAAACTAATACACATAGCACAAAACTTCACCACCAATATTATCTCGTCTTGCTTCTTTGTCAGTCATAACACCTTTTGAAGTCGAAAGAACTGCTACACCAAGTCCATTGATAACTCGTGGTATTTCATTTGCTCCAGTATACTTGCGCAGGCCTGGCTTACTAATTCTGACCAATTTTTTTATGGCCGATATTTTTGATACAGGGTGATATTTTAAAGCTATCTTTATTATACCTTGCTTGCTGTCTTCTTCGAATTTATAGCTGAGTATATATCCTTTCTCATGTAATATTTTGGTAATCTCTCGTTTAAGATTTGAAGCTGGGATTTCAACGACTCTATGTTTCGCCATTATCCCGTTCCTTATTCTTGTGAGAAAATCTGCTATCGGATCTGTCATCTCTCTACTAGCTTTATTTGACTAAATTATAATTTCTACTTTCTACCAACTTGCTTTCTTAACTCCCGGTATTAAACCAGCCGAGGCCATCTCTCTAAAAGTAATTCTACTAACTCCAAATTGACGCATATATCCCTTTGGTCTGCCTGTTAATTTACATCTATTGTGTAAACGTACTGGAGAAGCATTTTTAGGTAATTTTTGCAATCCTATGTAGTCACCTTCTTCTTTCAGTTTAGCTCTTTTCGCAGCATACTTTTCTACTAATTTTAAACGTTTTGCTTCGCGAGCTTTCATTGATTCCTTAGCCATATCTACTTCTTATTTTTATTTTTGAACGGTAATCCGAAATTTCTAAGTAAAGCATATCCCTCTTCATCGGTACCAGCGGTCGTTACAAACGTTATGTTCATCCCCATAATTTTATTGATCTTGTCAATTTCAATCTCCGGAAATATAATTTGTTCCGCAATACCTAAAGTATAATTTCCACTACCATCAAATTTATAGGCAATTCCGTTAAAATCTCGAATTCGAGGGAGGGCAACGCAAATTAGTCTTTCTAGAAACTCATACATTCGACTTTTACGTAGAGTAACTTTCATGCCAATAGGCATTTTCTTTCTCAACTTAAAGTTTGATATGTCTTTCTTTGACAATGTGGTAACTGCATGTTGTCCAGCGATTATCGTTAACTCCTTTTCTGCTATTTCAAGAAGTTTTTTATCTGCTATTGCTTGCCCTAAACCTTGATTTATCGCAATTTTCTCAAGACGTGGTACTTGCATAATAGATTTATATTTAAATTCTTCTATAAGAGCAGGTACTACTTCTTCGGCGTATTTGGTTTTAAGATTCGGCGTATATTTCATTACTTAATCTCCTCTCCAGATTTTTTTGAAAAACGAACCAATTTACTCGTTTTATCATTTATTCTTCGTCCAATTCTAGTTGCTTTTCCAGATGATGGATCTACTACATTTAAGTTTGAGATATGAATTGGAGCTTCTATCTTGATAATACCTCCATTTGGGTGCTGTGCATTAGGTTTGGTATGTTTTGATACCAAATTTACACCTTCGACCAAAGCTCTTCGTGTTTTTATATTAACCTCTAAAACTTTACCGTGTTGTCCCTTATACTCGCCAGTATTAACGATGACCGTATCACCTTTTTTTATGTGCAATTTATGCTTTTGCATGACCTATTGAAAATTTTTGATTTATAACACTTCTGGAGCCAAAGATACTATCTTCATGTTATGATCTCGCAGTTCTCTTGCAACTGGTCCAAATATACGTGTACCTCTCATCTCTTCATTTGCACTAAGTAAAACAACTGCATTATCATCAAATCGGATGTATGACCCATCCGCACGCCGTATCTCCTTTTTCGTCCTTACAACGATAGCACGAGATACAGTACCCTTTTTTACTTCACTTGAAGGTAATGCATTTTTTACTGTAACAACAATTTTATCGCCTATTGATGCGTACCGTTTCCTTGTTCCGCCAAGAACACGTATGCACAGAACTTCTTTAGCTCCGCTGTTATCGGCAACAGCTAACCTACTCTCTTGTTGTATCATGGCTATTTTGCTCTTTCAATTATTTCTACTAACCTCCAACTCTTTCTCTTACTTATAGGTCGAGTTTCCATTATTTTAATAGTATCGCCAATATTGCAATCGTTCTTCTCATCGTGGGCGACAAATTTAGTAGTTTTATTGATAAATTTACCGTAAATTGGATGTTTTAATTTTCTTTTTACAGCTACAACTACTGATTTATCCATTTTGTCGCTGATTACCACGCCAATACGTTCTTTTCGCAAATTTCGCTTTTTTTCTTCCATGACTCCTAGTTATTCTCGTTTAGACCTCTATGACGTAATTCAGTTTTTAATCGTCCTATCAATCGTTTTGTTTGACGAATCTTTATTGGACTATCAAGTGGTGAAACAGCATGATTGAGTCTCAACTTTGTCAAGATTGCTCTTTCCTCATCAATACGTTCTTCGATATCTTTTATCCCCAATTCCTTAATCTCAAGTTTTTTCATTACTCACTTTTTGAAGTTTCATCATAATCCCTTCTTACTACAAATTTGGTAAGTATTGGCATTTTTTGAGCAGCTAGCCGAAGTGCTTCTTTTGCAACTTCTAAAGATACTCCATCAATTTCGAATAGTATTCTACCTGGACTTACGCGTGCAACAAACATTTCTGGTGCCCCTTTACCTTTACCCATTCGCACCTCGGCAGGTTTCTTTGTAATCGGCTTGTCTGGAAAAATACGAATCCAAGTCTGACCTTCACGTTTCATGTATCTTGTCATTGCTTGACGAGCAGCCTCTATTTGACGTCCTGTTATCCAAGACGCATCTAATGCCTTTATACCAAAAGTACCGAAAGATAGTTGGTGTCCTCTTTGAGAATTACCTTTCATCCTCCCTTTCTGATGCCTTCTGAATTTGGTCTTTTTTGGTTGTAACATTTCTTCTAACTTTTGAATTTCAGAATAAACTTCTGAAATGGACGTTAATTACTTTCTACCTTTTTTCTTAAATGACCTACCGCTTTTCTGATTCTTAAGCCCTACATTTGGAGAAAGATCTCGTTTTCCGTAAACTTCGCCTTTACAAATCCAAACTTTTACTCCTACTAATCCTACTTTGGTAAGTGCCTCAGTATTGTGATAATCAATATCAGCTCTTAATGTATGTAATGGAGTTCTTCCATCCTTATACATCTCAGATCGTGCCATTTCCGCACCATTTAGCCGACCAGATACCTGAATCTTAATGCCCTCAGCCCCCATTCTCATTGTCGAGCTAATTGCCATTTTAATGGCTCGTCTATATGCTATTTTACCTTCAATTTGTCTAGCAATATTATTACTTACAATAACTGCATCTAACTCAGGTCTTTTAATTTCAAAAATATTGATCTGAACATCTTTAGATGTCAATTTCTTCAACTCTTCCTTGAGTTTATCGACTTCCTGTCCACCTTTTCCGATAATAATTCCAGGTCTGGCAGTATGAATTGTAACGGTAATTAACTTAAGAGTTCTTTCAATTATTATCTTTGAAATACTTGCTTTCGGCAATCGAGCTGTAAGATATTTTCTGATTTTATTATCCTCAAAAAGCTTATCAGCGTAATTATTTCCACCGTACCAATTTGATTCCCATCCCCGAATGATACCTAAACGGTTACTTATTGGATTACATTTTTGTCCCATCTACTACTCTGTATCTAAAGTTTCTAATTCCTTGATATTTCTACTTCCAACTACAACTGTAACATGGTTTGAACGTTTCCTAATTCGATGTGCTCTACCTTGTGGTGCAGGACGTAGTCTTTTGAGTACTCGTGCCGAATCAACAAAAATTTCTTGTACAAAGAGATTTGATTCTTCAATTCGTTCTCCTTCGTTTTTGGTTTGCCAATTTGCAATAGCCGAAAGTATTAATTTCTCTAAGCGAAGGGATGCTTCTTTAGAACTAAACTTCAGTACATCCATAGCCCTATTTACATCCATTCCTCTTACCATATCTGCAACCAAACGCATTTTTCGAGGCGAGGTAGGACAATTTCGCAATCTTGCAAAGCATTGGGTTTTCTTTGCTTCTTTGTTTTCTTCGGCTCGCATTCGTTTTCTTGACCCCATTTCTACTGTGTTTTAATGCGAGGTACGGTATTATTCCGCACCTTCAAAATAATTACTTGTTTTTCTTGCCTCCGTGTCCTCTATAATTACGTGTCGGTGCAAATTCACCTAACTTGTGTCCGACCATATTTTCTGTGATATATACTGGAATAAATTTATTTCCGTTATGCACCGCTATTGTTTGTCCAACAAAATCTGGAGATATCACACTGCTTCGCGCCCAAGTCTTAATAACGCCTCTTTTATTCGATTCAACGAGTGCGAGAACCTTTCTTTCTAATTTTGAATTAATGAAAGGTCCCTTTTTTAATGACCGACTCATAGTTTATGGATTTTCTAGTTATTTCTTACGTCTCTCTACTATATACTTGTTCGAAGCTTTTTTCTTAGAACGAGTTTTATAACCTTTCGCCAACAAACCTTTTCGCGAGCGTGGGTGTCCACCTGACGAGCGTCCCTCGCCACCACCCATTGGGTGATCCACAGGATTCATTGCTACACCACGAACTCTGGGTCTTCTTCCTTGCCAACGTGTTCTACCAGCTTTCCCAGATATTTCTAAGGCATGGTCGGAGTTTGAAACTGCTCCAATTGTAGCTCTACAAGTTACTAACACCATTCTTGTTTCGCCTGATGGAAGTTTCACAATAGCGTACTTACCATCTCTTGAAGTTAGTTGTGCATAAGCGCCTGCACTTCGCGCCAAAACAGCACCTTGATTTGGTTGTAACTCAACATTGTGAATTACTGTTCCCAAAGGAATTTCAGACAAATACAAAGTGTTACCAATTTCTGGTGCGACTCCTCTTCCGGACGCAACCGATTGTCCAACTTTTAATCCGTTAGGAGCAACGATGTACCTTTTTTCTCCATCCTTATAAACAACTAAAGCGATACGAGCAGTACGATTCGGGTCATACTCTATAGTTTTTACCGTTGCTTCAATTCCTTCTTTTTCACGATGAAAGTCAATGACACGATATCTTTTTTTGTGTCCACCACCAAGATTACGCATTGTCATTTTGCCTGTGTTGTTTCGACCACCTGATCTCTTTTGCGGTCTTAGCAAAGATTTTTCAGGATTATTGCTAGTCGTGATATCATCGAAGGTATTGACTATCTTTCTTCTTTGTCCCGGTGTTACCGGTCTTATTTTTTTTACCGCCATTTTTATGTCTGCTTTTTAGCTCTACGATAAAATCGAGTCTCTCTGTTAAATATTGCTGTAGAAATCAATTGTATTACCATCTACAAGTGTGATAATTGCCTTTTTGTATGAAGCTGTTTTCCCCTTCACTACACCAGCTTTAGTGTACCTTGATTTCGTTTTGCCGCCATAACGCATTGTATTAACTGCCTCAACAGTAACATCATACATACTCTCAACGGCTTTTCTAATTTCTATCTTATTAGCACGTTTATCTACTATGAAACCAAAGCGATTCAATTTTTCACCTTGAGCTGTCATTTTTTCAGTTATAATCGGCTTTAATAATATTTCCATCTCTTCTCCTATTTGAATACTAATTTAGTATTCTAATTAGATATTTTCCAAGCTATTCTTTATTGCTTGTCTTCTCATCTTTTACAAAAATACTATGCAAAGTATTAATAGAACTCTCCTCAAAACAAATATTTGCTGCATCTAAAACATCATATGTCGTTAGTTCCGAAACCGTTAGAATCTTAACCTCCTGTAAATTTCGTGCTGACAAATATACGTTTTTATTTTCGTTTGATAAAATAAAAAGTGATTTTTTGTTTGATAACTCCAATTTACTGCGTAACGAAATCATTTGTTTCGTTTTCGGTTGGTCAAAATTCAGATTTTCAACTACAGTTATTTTGTTCTCACGAGCTTTATACGTTAAGGCTGATTTTCTTGCGAGTTGCTTAACTTTGCGGTTTAGTTTGAACCTGTAATTTCGAGGTCTTGGTCCAAAAACACGTCCACCACCTCGAAAAAGAGGCGACTTGATGCTACCAGCTCTGGCTGTACCAGTACCTTTTTGTTTTTTTATCTTTCGTGTGCTACCGATAATTTCGCTACGCTCTTTTGCTTTATGAGTTCCTTGTCGCGAATTTGCCCGATATTGCTTTACATCAAGGTAAATTGCGTGATCATTTGGCTCGACTGCAAATATTGCTTCGTTTAGCTTAACTTTCTTACCGGTATCTTCTCCTTCGTGGCTATATACAGTTAATTCCATTATTTATAAATTATTACATGTGAACCTTTTGCTCCTGGTATTGATCCTTTAACAACAATCAGATTGTTTTCTGGAACTGTTTTTAAAATCTCAAGGTTAATCATCATTACACGGTCAGTACCCATTCTCCCTGCCATTCTCATTCCCTTGAATACACGAGAAGGATATGAGGAAGCACCAATTGACCCCGGCGCTCTGCTCCTATTGTGCTGACCATGAGTTGCGTCATTTACTCCTTTAAAGCCATGTCGCTTAACAACCCCCTGGAAACCTTTACCTTTTGAAATTCCTGCGATATCTACCCAACGGTCTTCTTTGAAGATATCTACTGTTATCACATCACCAAGTTTATAATCTTTATTGAATTTGTTTTCAAACTCAACCAGTTTTCTTTTTGGTGTTGTGCTGGCTTTTTTAAAATGCCCTAACATCTGTTTTGTTGTGTTCTTCTCACGCTTTTCGCCGAAAGCAATTTGCAAGGCTGCATAGCCATCTTTTTCTTTCGTCTTAACTTGCGTTACAACACATGGACCTGCTTCGATTACTGTACATGCAACGTTTTTTCCGTTGTCTGTAAATATCGAGGTCATACCGACTTTTTTTCCTATAATTCCTGGCATCTCTCTTCTGTTTTCGATTTACGAATTGGTCGCAAACTTCGTATCATTACACTTTGATTTCTACTTCAACACCGCTTGGCAATTCCAATTTCATTAAAGCATCAATAGTTTTCGGTGTTGAACTGTAAATGTCAATTAACCTTTTATACGAGGATAATTGAAATTGCTCTCTTGATTTCTTGTTTACGAATGTGGAACGGAGTACAGTAAAAATGCGTTTATGTGTTGGCAAAGGTATTGGACCACTGACAATAGCACCTGTTGTTTTTACTGTTTTAACGATTTTCTCCGCTGAGTTATCCACCAAATTGTGATCGTAAGATTTTAGTTTAATTCTAATCTTCTGACTCATGCTCGAATGTTATTCATTTATAGACATTAATGATAAACCTTTTGCTTGGCTAATTATTTCCCTAGCGATGTTTCCAGGAACTTTTTCATAGTGAGAAAACTCCATTGTTGAAGTTGCTCGTCCTGATGTTAGTGTACGAAGCACTGTAACATATCCAAACTTTTCTGCTAAGGGTACATCTGCTTTTACTACTCGTGCGCCAGCTCGTGCATCCATCGCTTTGATGCTACCACGTCGCTTATTCAAATCACCCACGACCTCTCCTAGATAATCCTCTGGGGTTACTACTTCTGCATTCATGATAGGCTCTAATATTGACGGTTCTGCCTTTCGGCAAGCTGCTTTAAGCGCAATTTTTCCTGCAATTTCGAAAGATAGTGCATCCGAATCGACTGGATGGAATGACCCATCAAGTAAAGTAACTTTTACGTTATATATATTATATCCTGCCAAAGGACCACTATTCATTCCAGAACGCAATCCTTTTTCAACTGCTGGAATAAATTCTGTTGGAATATTACCACCTTTAACTTCGGTAGAAAATTGCAATCCTTGTTCGGTAGAATCGGCTGGCTCGACACGAATTATAATATCAGCAAACTTTCCTCTACCTCCAGATTGTTTTTTGAATACTTCGCGGTGTTTTACTGACTTATTTATTGCTTCTTTATAAGTTACTTCTGGAGTTCCTTGGTTACAATCAACATTAAATTCCCTTCGTAATCGGTCTACTAAAATGTCAATATGCAGTTCTCCCATTCCGCTAATTATTGTTTGACCTGTGTCTTCATTATAATTAACACAAAAAGTTGGATCTTCCTCTGCAAGTTTTGCTAAACCGTTTGACAGCTTATCAATATCTTTTTGAGTTTTCGGTTCTATAGCAATAGAAATAACTGGAACTGGAAATGTCATCGACTCCAATGATACAGGATTCTTTTTTAAACAAAGAGTATCTCCTGTTCTTATGTTTCTAAATCCAACAGCTGCACAAATATCACCCGCAGAAATAACTTCCTTAGGTTCTTGTTTATTAGCATGCATCTGGTAAAGACGAGAAATTCGCTCCATTTTTCCAGTACGTGAGTTGTAAACTTGAGAACCTGCTCGAAGTTCGCCAGCGTAAACACGAACAAATGCTAAACGTCCAACATAAGGATCTGTAGCGATTTTAAATGCTAAAGCCGTCAACTCTTCATCCGATTTGGTCAATCTCTTAATTGTTTCATTAGAATCTAAATCTGTAACTTCAACTGCTCCAACTTCAATAGGACTTGGCAATGTTGCTACAATTGAATCTAGCAAAGTTTGTACTCCTTTGTTTTTGAATGAAGAACCACATAAAACAGGAACCATTGTCATGTTTATTGTACACTTACGAACTGCTGCTAAAACCTCTTCCTCAGTTAGTGACTCTGAATCCTCGAAATATTTTTCTAACAATTGTTCATCGCTCTCGGCAACAGCCTCAATCAATAAACCTCGCCACTCCTCGGCTTCCTCTTTCAACTCGTCAGGAATGTCAACAACACTATATTTTGCACCTAAAGACTCATCATCCCAAACAATAGCCTTATTAGAAATAAGGTCAATAACGCCTCTGAAATCTTCCTCTGAGCCAATTGGAATTTGAATTGGTACTGGGTTTGCTCCTAATCTTTCTTTAATTTGACTAATTACATTGAAATAATCTGAACCTACTCTATCCATCTTGTTGATGAATGCTAATCTCGGAACTTTATATTTCACTGCCTGTCGCCAGACTGTTTCAGACTGCGGCTCCACACCACCAACTGCACAAAAAACTGCTACTGCGCCATCTAGTACTCGCAAAGAACGCTCTACTTCAACAGTAAAATCAACGTGTCCAGGTGTATCAATAATATTGATTTTATAATCTTTGTTTTTGTACTCCCAATAAGTGGTGGTTGCTGCGGAAGTAATTGTAATTCCACGCTCTTGCTCCTGCACCATCCAATCCATCGTGGCTGCGCCATCATGTACCTCTCCCATCCGATGAGTACGACCTGTATAGTACAGTATGCGCTCTGTCGTGGTGGTTTTTCCGGCGTCAATATGCGCCATTATTCCAATATTTCTTGTGTATTTAAGATCCACAGCTCTTGTCAATTATCCGTTACTTTCTGTTTAGAATCTAAAGTGAGCAAATGCTTTATTCGCCTCAGCCATACGATGAGTATCTTCTTTCTTTTTGAAAGCTCCACCCTCTTCGTTATAAGCTGCGATGATTTCCGCTGCTAGTTTCTCACTCATAGATTTGCCGCCACGTTTCCGTGCAAACATAATTAAATTTTTAATACTGATAGAAGTCTTTCTTTCTGGACGAATTTCCATTGGTACTTGGAAAGTTGCTCCTCCTACTCTACGACTTTTTACCTCTACTTGCGGTGTTACATTTTCCAATGCTTTTTTCCAAATTTCGAGTGGTGTTCTATTTTCCACTTTTGCTCTTTCTTCGACTATTTCTAATGAATCGTAAAAAATGTCAAATGCAACACTTTTTTTTCCACTCATCATTAGGTCGTTGATAAATTTGGTAACGAGTTGATCGTTAAATTTGGGATCCGGAAGTAGGATTCTCTTCTTTGGTTTTGCTTTTCTCATCGCTTAAAGCTCAATGATATTTACGTTATTTTTTCACTTTAGGTCGTTTTGTTCCATATTTGGAGCGTCGCTGTGTACGACCTTCGACACCAGCTGTATCAAGCGCACCTCGAATAAGGTGATAACGAACACCCGGCAGGTCTTTTACTCTACCACCTCTTATTAAGACGATTGAGTGTTCCTGCAAATTGTGTCCTTCGCCTGGTATATAGGCATTCACTTCTTTGCCGTTTGTTAAACGAACTCTTGCTACTTTACGCATAGCTGAGTTTGGCTTCTTAGGCGTTGTCGTATAAACACGAACACATACGCCTCTCCTTTGCGGGCAAGAATCCAGCGCCGGTGCTTTACTTTTTTCTTGTTTTTTCGACCGTCCTTTTCTTACTAACTGCTGAATTGTAGGCATAATAAGACTATATTATTTATGATTATAAATTACCTCGAATTTTCGGCTCGCAAAGGTATAATTATTTTTTTGGCAACCAATGCTTTTGACGAATATTTTAAATTCTACCTATATTAAACATATTATCAATTTTGCAACATCTTTATTATCAATAAATTGATAATAAAAATTACTATCGTTATAGGAAAGACAAAAGTGTAGTTTTTTTTTCGATTTACACCTATTTATTACTAGTTTTTATTAAAATAGAAGAATAAATAATATATATAGTTCGTATAGCTCTATTATTTAAGCCTTTACAATTAACATAGCATTATGTCTTTGTCAAATTGATATTGGCTCTATCTACACCGATATTAGGAAAGATACTGTTATCCCGATAAAACCAATTACAAAGCCTATATAAGTTTGTGCTGGATTGTGTGCAGATAAGAATAATCGAGAAAATGCTGTGATGCCAGAGATTAGTATGATAGCGAGAAAAAGGCTTAACACATTAGCATTCAAGTGGGTTGCCAGCATAAAAACGAGTGCAAGTATGCCGCCCATTCCTAACATGTGTGCGCTAATTTTCCAAACTGTTGTTAGCATCAATCCAAACAATATGATGGCAGATGAGCCTATCATGAATTGCATTATTGGTACGGGGACACGAAAAGGAAGTTGGTATAAAAGATAGCAAGCCATCAGATGTGTGCATAGTGTCAAAATCATTGGTGTGATGCGTTCTTTTTTTGTCGGCATCGAAATATCTTGTATTATCTTGAGTCTAAATAGAATGGGAAGGCTTGTTACGGGAATTAAAAATGTTGTAACGAAAACTATCGCATATATTATTTTTTGTAATTGTTCTGGGAAATATACTGAAAAATATGTATTTGAGTTAAAAAAAAACAACAAGCCATACGTTGGTATCAGTAGTGGATGCGTGATAAAAGAAATTGTTTTAGCAATGTACTTCACTAATTTTGATTGATTTGAATAAATTTTCATAATAACGTAAAATCTCAGACCTATTTTTTCACAAACACTTTAGCCTATTTTCAGTTACTTACGATAATAAAAAGCGTAAATACTTTTGTATGAGAACTTATGTGTGCGCTAAAGTTCTTTTCTTAGACGAGCTACGGGAATATTGAGCTGCTCGCGATACTTAGCGACTGTCCGACGAGCTATTTGATAGCCTTTTGCTTGCAAAATAGATGATAACTTAGCATCTGTCAGTGGTTTTCGTTTGCTTTCGTCATCAACACATTCTTGCAGAATTTTCTTTATTTCGCGTGTTGATACCTCCTCGCCAGAATCGGTTTGCATGCCCTCGGAGAAGAAGTATTTGAGCGAGTAAATCCCGAAGTGTGTTTGTACATATTTACTATTTGCGACCCTAGATATTGTCGAAATATCAAGATTTGTTTTTTCTGCAATATCTTTTAAAATCATCGGTCTGAGTTTTACCTCATCGCCGTCAAGAAAATATTGATACTGATAATTAACGATTGCTTCCATCGCCTGAATAAGAGTGTGTTGCCTTTGTTTTATTGCATCAATAAACCATTTTGCAGAGTCTAACTTTTGTTTGACAAAAATGATTGCATCTTTCTGCTGCTTGGTTTGATTTTTAGAACTGCTATAAGCTTCTAACATATTAGCATAGGTCGAGTTAACTCTTAGTTCGGGAGCATTTTTAGAGTTTAGCCCGACACTAATTTCACCATCGTTTACATCAAGGATAAAATCTGGTATTATTTGAAAAAAACTTTTTGAATCTCCTTCAAAAAAAGAACTTCCCGGCTTCGGATTTAGTTTTAATATTTCGTCAATAGCTCCTTTGAGGTCGTCTTCGGTAATGTCGAGCCGGCTAATTATTTTTTCGTAATGTTTTTTCGTAAATTCACGAAAGTAATTTCTCAAAATTTCAGATGCAAGTTTCAAATCCTCGCCATCATTACTGAGCAGTTTTCTATCTACCTGCAACAAAAGACATTCCTTTAGCGTCCTTGCACCAATTCCTACTGGGTCGAAACTTTGTATCGTAAAAAGAACCTCCTCCATCTCTGCGTCCGTAGCGGCGATGTTCTGAGAAAATGCTAAATCATCAACAATTGCCTCTATTTCTCTACGCAAATATCCATCTTGATCAATATTACCTATGATGTATTCCGACAAAAACACGATTCTATCCGGAAGAACTCGTAGTCCGAGTTGCTGTTTGAGATACTCGTGAAACGTAACGCCTATCGAATGAGGAATTTCATTTTTCTTATCATCTTTAGAGTAATTGTTCGCAAAAAGTTTATAGTCAGGAGTCGTATCTTCATCGTTGATATAATCTTCCAACGAAAACTCATCGACCTCAGGTTCAGGGGTTTCCTCTTCTGGTTGGTCTTCGTAAAGAGGCTCGTCCTCTGCACCCTCTTCAAGGACAGGGTTTTCTTCGATTTCTTTTTTTATACGTTGTTCAAGTTGAATTGTCGGCACCTCCAAAAGCTTTATCAGCTGAATCTGTTGTGGCGATAATTTTTGCAGCATTTTTTGCTGTAACTTCAATCTCTGCATAGTCTGTGTTTTGCAAAGTTAAGTGTTAATTTTCTGTATTGATAGCGAATCAAAATATACTATAAGGGTATATAAGTTCTTACAAAAGTTCTTACGCTTTTTATTAACCTAAGTTGTTAATTCACAGCTTAAACATTTCATAAAAAATAGGTCTTAGACATTACCTTGTTTTTCAAAATTTCTTGCCTGTTTATTAGCAGCTTAGGTTAAGAAAAAACCTGAAATAAATTATGAGTGCTTAATTTATTCATACTACTACCGACTTGTAAAGATAAGATAAATTTCCAACTATCCGACTGACTTTAGTGTGATATTTATCGAATGTGGTTAGTTTATCAAACAAACAGTATTTTGAGAAATACTAAAAGAAGCGAGCTGTTAAACTCACTTCTCGAAATTTTTTCATCTGTGTAGATTACCTAACATGCTAATTAGCAACACCTTTATTTTCGACACTAATGTATTGCATTTTATAATAATCTGGGTTTAGGCTTTCGCCTGTCGAGTATTTTATCAAATCTTTCCAATTCATTTTTGCTCCGGGTGCAAAAATTTTCTCAATCAAGAATTTACCAACATCTGGACTATTCATACATGAAGTGTTTTCATTGCCCTTTGAAACATTTTGCGTCAAATAATACTGAATTTGCGAGGCATACAATTCTCCTATAATATAGTTATGATACGTGCATGGGTCAGTGATGAAGTGAATTTTTGTTGCCCAGTCTGGCTTTTCATTCCGACCGACAGGCTCGTTCATCAATTGATAATCGCGAACATATTTCCACCAAAGCACATTCAAATCTTGATTTGGATTTTCGTACAAATCACGCTCAAAATTATACATAACTTGCGCCCATTGAGCAAAGACAAATTTTTGCAAACGTAATTGTTTACTTGCATCTTCGACAATTTTTTCAATCTCTTCTTCTGGGATTTCAAGATATTCATTAAGCCATTTTGGGTCTGTAGAAAGACGGCTAAACATTGTCGCTACTGCATCGTTTGTACAAAAATGTGCCGGCGTACGAAGGAAGAAAGGCAAATCGCGCGAAATATTTTTCAAATAAACGGCAAAACCAGACTCATATAACATTGAAGTCATTGAAGACTCTATTTCCTTGACATTCAGCAAAATACGAACATCACCTTCTCTATCAATATCAGCAGAAAAACCAGCCGGACTTTTACCTTTTTTGTCAAACAAATCGCTATTTGCAATGACATCATCTATCTCTAAACCAATGCCTTTGAAATATTTTTTTGCCAACCCTACCAAGTCTTTGCCTTCATAATATATATCGTAATTGACTTTGTAAATTTCTGGCGCATTCTGAAAAAATAAATCTTGATAATGCCAAGGCATCAATTTATCGGCAGCTACATCGTACCGTTCCGAAAGGAATTGATCTATTTCCTTTTTCAATCCAGAATATGGTCCACGGGTCAAAACATCAAACTCTTCGTAGAGAGTTTTTAGTTCAGCAGGGTCTTGTCCGCTAAGAATTAAACGCATCTCAAAATAATTTTTAAATCCGACAGATTTTGCTGCATCGTTTCTCATTTTCACCAACTTAATAAAATCTACAACAACCTCTTCGCCAACCATTTTACTCGCCTCCCAAGCTTTTTTCAGCTCTTCGGAATCCGTAGAAGTACTCATTATCGCATTCAACTCATTAGAAGAGTATTCCGTACTATCAATCGTAGCACGAAAAACTGCAAATCTTTGCTCCAATTTTCGCCACGCATTAATCATGTCTGCCATTTTTTGCTTATCGTACTGATGAAAGCGATACTCATTTAGCAAAACATCAAGTTGCCTCTTCAATAAATCATCTTTGATAACGTCAGATTTATTAATAGCCACAAGTTTATCATACTCTTCTTTATTGGCGTAGATTGCCGTCAGTTTGATATTCAACTCAGCAGCCTTTTTATAGTCTTCGTCCTTGCCCGAAACCGCAGCAGCAAACTCGACTTTCGCAATTTCTTTCACCAAAGGCTTCATTTTCGCCTCATGGGCTACAATAAAATCAGTCAAATCTTTTTCCGAAAACTGTTTTTGCTCTTCGCTACACGAAACAAACAGCGTTATCAGAAACATAACTCCTGCCAAGGCAAATAGATGTCGTAACACATTTCTATTTTTCATTTCTATCTTAGTTTTTGTTAAAAACAATAATTTGATATTTCCAAAAGTAATAAATTATTTAAAATTTGATTGGAATTTTACGTAATATTTTTTTGTCAAACTTCATTTAGCACAAACACCATCAATTCATGACACTACTATTAGTATGGCTTCAAACCACGCAAATAGTAGTGTCAATATTTCTTATAGTTTTTTTATGGGCGGCTTCGGGCTTTTCGCTTGTAGTTGCCTCGTGGCTTGCGTTTTTGGCAATGTCGGAGCAGGAGCTTCC
>JAOZMU010000550.1 GCA_029934165.1 Bacteroidales bacterium | reverse complement strand
TCGAATTATGCAACTTTTTTAACACTTTTTTGCATCTGCAACAACTTGATACTCAAGGTGTTATTGAAGTCAGAAACTTGAGTAAACAACAAATAAAGGTAAGTTAATTTGGTCTTTGTTCTAAACAATGCCTTCCTTGATTATGTCGTGTATGTGAATCATGCCGAGATATTTTTCGTTTTCGACAACGATGATTTGCATTATTTTGTTTTTTTTCATTATGCTAAACGCATTTATGGCAAGCTCTTCTGGGCTTATGTTTTTTGGCGATGGACACATTATATCGCTAGCTGTCAGGTGTCTAACATCATCACCACGACCAATCATACGCCGAATATCTCCATCTGTAATTATGCCGACAAGCTCATTGTTCTCGTCTATTACTGCCGTGCCGCCAACAAGTTTTGAGGTAATTTCAAGAATAACCTCTTGTATATTATCGTTGATGCAAACTTTGGCTGGTTCGCGGTTTATCAGCAAGTCGGCAACTCTCAAGTATAGCCTTTTGCCGAGTGAACCACCTGGGTGAAAACGCGCAAAATCTTCGCTAGAAAAATTGCGATATTCCAGCAGAGCAATTGCAATGGCATCGCCCATAACAAGCTGAGCTGTTGTGCTTGCTGTCGGAACAAGATTATCAGGACCAGCCTCTTGCTCGATAGTTGTACGGATAACAAAATCGGCATTTTTAGCCAAAAAAGAATCGACATTCGATACCATCGCAATAATCCTATTCCCAAAATTACGTATAAGTGGAATAAGCACTTTTACTTCGGAAGTATTACCGCTTTTAGAGATGCACATAACTATATCATCTTTTTGAATATAGCCCAAATCGCCGTGGATAGCATCTGCCGCGTGCATGAAAATTGCCGGAGTGCCAGTCGAATTTAAGGTGGCGACAATTTTGCTTGCAATGTTTGCACTCTTGCCTATTCCCGTTATGATAAACCGCCCGTTACTGCGATAAATCATCTCAATAGTTTTTTCAAAATCGTCATCAATAAAACTAACTAAATTTTTAATTGCTTGACATTCAGTTATAATTGTGTCTATAGCAATTTTTTTTATGCTTTTTTGTGTATTCATTTTTTTTCAGATTAAACGCTAAGTTATAGCACAGTAAATTGGTGTTTTTTTCTTGGCAATCATCAATTTTTTTTCTTTTAGCCTGTAACCGTAGCCGATACTAAAATCAAACTTCGATACTTTGCTTGGTCGTGATATATTTTAGCTAAATCTGTAAGTTAAAACCAAAAATCACTCAGGTATAAACTCAATCGAAGTTTTTGTGGACATTTGACTTTGAGCCTCAAAACCATCTGACAACCAACGATGTATGCCAAATATATTTCCAAAATTGTCAGACATTTCAATTCTATGACCTTTTCTGTCGAGTTCTAAAATATATTCCGAAGCAAAACTCAATTTTCCAATTATGATCTTGTCTTTGGTTGGCGAATAATAAAATTGCGGACACGAAAAAGCTTCATCTAAATTCGCGCTGAAATCGGTAATATCCAGCAACGATAGTAAGGAAAAATTGACTGCCGAGTTGCCCGAACTAATACTTGCAAACCTCAGACTATCATTCTGTTCTGCAAAAATTGGTATTGCAAAATTGTTATTAGAAACAACACTCGCATTGAGTAAAAAACCGCCGCCTCCAACAATAATTTTAGACCCCATTTTGTTTCCCATCGTAAAAATACCGCAAACGACATTTCCCCATTTATCAGTAGTGAGTATTTGTGCTGATGGTGTTTCAGCAAGCGATGTTTTTTTTGTTACATAGCTTTTTGCTGGCTCCGAGTTATCGAAATTATTAGCCCAGTCAGTCGTCCAAGTTGTTGATTTAGTGTTAATTAAATCATTCATCAAAACACTTTTTCGTGCTTCGATAATGAAATGATAAAAAGCTACATCTTTTTTCGCAAACCATCTTTTTTCGTAAGTAGAAATCATATTCAAAAGCAAAAACAATTCATTTATCTTAGCATTATTTACATCAGCCGAAAAAACTTTAACATCTCTAAATAAGCGCATTAAAGGTTTTTCCCAAGTAGATTCATAATTTTGAAGTTCTGTTTCAGAAACATTAAAACCACCTCTAACAAACTCATCGACAATTAGTTGGGCTGTTTCGTTTTTATAAAAGTCTTCTCGTCCGTTATTGCGTATTCTTTCTAGTGTTTTTCCAAGCATTTTTTGTCGTAAAATATCACCAACTTCCCAAAGCGTATCCCTGACAATTTCGGGACGAACTGTGCAAACTTTCATAAGCTCTAAATCGCTTATATTTAGCAGTTTAGCCGCCTTTCTGTTAAGTTTAAATCCACTTTTTGCCAGCGAAATAGCTGGCTGCAAAACATCACTCAGTTTTAAACGTCCATATTTATTATGCACTTTCAGCAACCCATCGACAGTGCCAGGAATTGCCACCTGCAAATGTGCGTTAAGTTGCGGTTTTGTTGTGTCTGCAATTGTTTTTTCAAATTGTTTTGGCAAAAAATTCAAAACCTCAGATTTTCCATCATTCATACGGACGATAAAAACACCGCCACCGCCAATTCCTACAGATTCGGGACAGCAAACCGAAAGAGCAAAACTCGTTGCAACGGCAGCATCGACAGCATTTCCGTCATTTCGCAAAATAGCTGTGCCAATGGTAGTTGCCAACGCATCTGGCGATATTACGCCACCGTTTTTGTGCAAAATTTCTGGTCGAGTCGCGGTCGGCTTTTCGTTGACACACGACGAAACTATGACATTTAGAATAAAAACAATAATGCCAAAAACAATATTTATTTTTTTCGGTAATTCCATAATTTATGAGCGGCGATTTTTGCGGTTTATTTTAAATATAAGGTCTAAGACCGAATTTTCATGAAATGTTTTAGCTGATTATTAACAACTTAGGTTAATAAAAAGCGTAAGAACTTTTGTAAGAGTACTTACAATAAGTTATACTGAATTAGGTTAGTAATGGAAAATGGAAAATTAATAATTAATAATTAATAATTTTGCTTACGCCTGATTTAGTTTTAGTTAGGAATTTTA
>JAOZMU010000549.1 GCA_029934165.1 Bacteroidales bacterium | reverse complement strand
TAGTTTTAGTTAGGAATTTTAATGGCTTACTTTATTAAATTCATTTTACTTATGATAAAAATAAACGCAAAAGAATTATTAAAAATATTAGAACACACACCAGCAGAGCAAAATATTATGCTTGCTGGAGGTCATGGAATTGGGAAATCTAATATTTTAACACATTTCTATCAAGAAGAAAAAAAGATGCCATTGATAACCTTCTTTTTAGGTCAGATGAGTGACCCCGGCGATTTGATAGGATTGATGCAAAAAAACGAAAAAACAGGAATGTCCGAGTTCCTGCCTCCATACTGGTGGCCACAAAAAGACCAAGCAGTTGTCCTGTTTTTAGATGAGCTAAATCGCGCCAGACCAGAGATTTTACAATCGGTAATGGACCTTACTTTAAACCGAACTTTAGCCGGAAAAAGTTTGCCAAAAGGTAGTATCATCGTTTCTGCAATAAATCATGGCGACCAATATCAAATCACCGACCTTGACCCCGCACTTGTGTCGCGCTTTAATATCTACGAATTTGCTCCAACGCATGAAGACTGGATTATTTGGGCAAATAAAGTAAAATTGGATAAGAGAGTTATCGGTTTTATTCAAAAATATCCTAATTTTTTGGACTCCTCAAATGAATTTCAAAGCACAGACGAAATTTTGGACATGGGAATAGAAAAAACTCCAGACCGTAGAGCGTGGGAACGAGTTTCGGATTTAATAAAAGATTATAAAATAATAGATACTATTTTTGTGAAAATAATAGCAGGAATTGTTGGAATAACGGCAAGTGTTAATTTTATAAAAAGTATTAAAGAAGTTAATCGGCTCAACCCAGAAGACATTTTATTTGCTTTTAGTTTAAAACTGTTTAAAGACTTAAAATTACAAGATTATATTTTGGCAAACGAACAAATTTTTGTCTTCATAAATAATGATGAATACGACAAAAAGAAGCTAAAAACTCTTATAAAAAACTTAATAAAATATATTAAACACCTGAAAAAATCCAAACATCAAGAAGCTGTTGCACATTTTGCTTCTCAATTGGAAATGCCTAATTATGAGAAAGTTTTAGGATTACTTTTTGGAGAATCAGAAGAGTTTATGTTAGAAATTTCAGATTATATTCAAGGAATAGACTTATAAGTACAATATGTATGACATTTTTAAATTGTGTTTTGTAAACACCTGTAAATCAACACTTTGTAAAATCCGCAAAAATTATTTAAACTGCTGATTATTAGAGCAATATGTTTTTATACATTGGAAATGTCATACACATTGTAAGTACCCTGCACTTTTTAATATTAAGACAACGATTTACTATTTAACTGAAAATCAGCAACAAATAGCAAATAATGGTAAAGGTTAATTTAATCTTCGTTCTAAGATGTTAGCAAAAGAAAAAATTACGAAAATTGTAGAAAAATGGTATCTTTTAGAGCCGCTTTATTTTGCCGTATGGACACTTCACAAAGTCGAAGTATCGGTACATTTAAAAACAATAAAAGTAAATAATGGGAGTATTTATTACAACCCAACTTTTATTGATAACCTGACTGTAAAGGAGTTAAACGAGGTTTTGGCTTTTGAAGCAATGCGAATTATTTTAAAACACCCTTACAGGAGAAAAAAAGATATAAGTCAAATATCGTATCAGGCAAGCAATATAACGGTTCAAGAATACCTCAAAACTACATCATTAGGATTTCAATCGGCGGAAGATTATTTTGGTCATTACGAGTATAATAAAAAACACTTTGAGTTTTATTATCATAAAATTATCGAACAAGAATTAGATAAACTTAATAACCCAAATAGTCAAGATTCACAAGATAACGAAAATAATGAAAACGGTGCAAATGAAGAAATAGAAGATACAAATGATAACAGTAATTCATCGTCAAATTCCGAAGATAATTCCGAGACGGAAAACAACGAAAACGATACTCAAAATAATTCTGATGCGGAAAATGACTCAAACGACCCAAACGATACTCAAAATAATTCTGATGCGGAAAATGACTCAAACAACGAAAACGATACTCAAAATAATTCTGATGCGGAAAATGACTCAAACGCCACAAACGATACTCAAAATAATTCTGATACCGAAAACAACTCTAATAACAGAGGAAACGATGTAGAAAACAAATCGGATAATCCTAAAAATCAAGATAATTCAAACAATAATGGAAAAAAATCGCCCGAAAATACAAGTCCGCCAAAAAACGATTTATCAGAATATACAGACAAAAATCAAACAGGTTTTGAAAACGCAAACGATTGGGATAAAAGCGAATACGAAGAAGAATTGATAAATGACAAAATAAAAGAAGTTCAAATTTCAAACTCGTGGGGAAGTATTACAGGAAATATTCAAGAACAAATATTAGCCACCCTTAAACCGAAAGTAAATTATAGAACAATATTAAAATCATTTAGAGCCAGTATTTTATCTAACAGCAGAAGGCTAACCAGAATAAAACCAAGCAGAAGATACGGTTTTTTGTATATGGGGTCGAGACGCGATTTTACCACAAAACTTTTATTTGCAGTTGACATCAGTGGTTCAGTTAGTAGCAAAGCTCTAAAAAACGCTTTTTCAATTTTAAACAGATTTTTCAAATACGGGATAGAAGAAATATCCACAATCGGTTTCGATTCCGAAATAAAAGGTGAATTATTGACATTAAAAAAAGCAAAAAAAGAAATAAATATTTATGGACGAGGCGGAACAGATTTTAATGCAGTTATTGACTATATAAATATCAATAGAGACTACGATGGAGTAATAATTTTCACCGATGGATATGCACCACCGCCAGCAAAACCTAAAAATAGAAAAACAAAAATTTTATGGTTATTTGATAACGAAAAAAACCATGATGCCTGTAAAGATGCCTTATCTAAATTTGGAAAAGTAGCATTTGTAAAAGAATCATAACATAATTACAAATTGATTTACCATTCAAGATTTTGTCATAAAAAATATTTTTTTGAGGGCGACTTATAGGGCTTTTCGCTTGTAGTTGCCTTGTGGCTTGCGTTTTTGGCAATGTCGGCGCAG
>JAOZMU010000548.1 GCA_029934165.1 Bacteroidales bacterium | reverse complement strand
TTTTATGAAACGTTTAAGCTGTGAATTAACAACTTAGGTTAATAAAAAGCGTAAAGACTTTTGTAATAGTACTTAAAATCAAAAACTACAAATTTAGCCAATAATTTACAAGAAAAAGAGTACAATAAATAAACAGTGCAATGACATTATACACAAGTATTAACACCCGATGGGCGATACAACTCAAATAAAACATCATGCTACGAAATTCATATATCAAGTTCTTTATCAGTAGTTATTCTACTGTTGGCGAGCTACCCTCTCTTTTCGATGCGAGTTCGGAATTAGTATTTGTGTATGGAATTGTGAAATAGAAAGTTGAACCGTGTGATAATTTAGACTCTACGTATATTTCGCCACCAAGCAAATGAACTAACCGTTTCGATATTGCTAAACCAAGCCCAGTTCCCCCAATGTTTTGCCAATCCGAGTACGTAACCTTACCAAAATTATCAAAAATCAAACCCTGCATATCATCAGCAATGCCAATGCCGGTATCTTTGACATAAAACTCAATAAAAGAAGAATTTTCAGAAGAATTTGATAAATTACCACCTTTATTAGCAGTATTTTTTAGATTATAACCAAAAACAACATATCCAGAATTTGTGTATTTTATAGCATTCAGTATCAAGTTTTTAAGAACCTGCTGCAAGCGTGTCAAGTCTGTCAAAACAAAAACACTATTTTCTTCAGTTGCGCTAGCACATCGCAAATCTATGTTATTTTTCGCAACCAAGTTACGCTTTTCTATTGCATAACGATGAATTTGCTTAATCACTTGACTTAATGGCACTTTGGTGATGGATAATTCCATTTGACCAGATTCTATTTTAGCAATATCAACAATATCCTCAACAAGACTTAGCAGATGACGAGCATTTTTATCAATCAACTTAGTATATTTTTGTCGCTTAACATCAGTAACCCCAGGAAAATTCAGCAAGTTAGAGAACCCAACTATCGAATTCATCGGCGTTCGGATTTCGTGCGACATATTTGCCAGAAACGCCGATTTCAATTTATCGGCTTGTTCTGCTTTTGCTTTGGCATTTTTCAATGCCCTTTCGTTTTCAAAATGCTCGGTAATATCACGGCTAATACCAACTATACCAAGAATTTCGCCCTCGGCATTGAAAAATGGAGTTTTAAGTGTTTCTATCAAAACTCGGTTTCCATCGCACGAAATTTGCCACGATTTATTCAGCAAAGACTTTTGTGTTTGCAGGACAGTCGTATCAGAAACAAGTTGCGCATCGGCAATTTTTGTGTCAAACAGCAGATGGTCGTTTTTACCAATAACCTGTCGAGATGTAAATCCGTAAAACTGATTAAAAGCAGGATTACACCCCGTATAAATACTCGTTTTGTCCTTATAAAAAATTTGATTTGGAATTGAATTTATCAACGACGATAAAAACGCTTCTTTTGCAATCAACAGATGTTCAACCTTCGAACGTTCAGTCATTTCGGTTTTCAATTGCGCATTTTTTCCATCTACTTCTTTGTTTTTCTTGTGGATACGTTTTTTCTTTTTCGAGTTACTAAATAAAAGAAAAATCAAAATGATAGCCAAAAATAAAATGGTGATAATTAGAGAATTTATCTTAACCATGTATTTCATATCAGACTCCGAAACACGCTCTTTTTGCCGCATTAGGCTGATTTGCTCCTCTTTCTTTTTCTGAACAATATCGTGTCTCAATTCGAGTGCGCTAATTTTACTACTCGTCTCCAAATTGAACAACTGCTTGTCCAGCTTTACAAATAATGTCAAATTTTCATACGCTTCATCATGCAGACCAGCCAGATTGCACACATCTGCCAATGCTTTATAGTTAGTAAGCTGCCACTTTAGATGGCTGATTGTTATCGCTTTATTCAAACTTCTTTTAAGCGCATCTTTAGCCTTTTCGAAATGCCCCATTTTAGAGTGCATTTGCCCTAACTCATTCAAAGCCTTGATATAACAGACACAACTATTTGTAGAATCAAAGGTTTGAATAGCTGCTTTTTTACTTTTAAAGGCAAGGTCAATTTTTTTTTCAATAAAATATACATTCGCCAAATTCGATTTTGCAATTGCAACTCCCAATCCATAACGAAGTTTCTCGCCCAACTCTAAAGATCGCACAAAATAATTGAAAGCATTATCAAATCGTTCAGTTTTCATATAAACTTGACCAATTTTAATTGTTGCCTCAAAAGCACCTAACTTATTATTCAATTCGTTAAAATGCATACTTGCACGCAGAAAATTATTTATAGTAATAGCGTAATTTTCATAATAAAAATGTATATTGCCTTGAGTCATTAAACTATTGGCTTCGTCTTTTTTGCTCTTATGACGATAATAATACTCAATAGATTCGGAATTATACTCAACAGCGGAGTCAAGTTGCCCAAGCTCAATGAGTGTATTTGCTATTTGATTTTTGGTATAAATTATTTTAACAGAGTCATTGATATTCTGAAAATAATCCAACGCCAGCTTGTGGTACGAAAGAGATTTATGATACTCAGACAAATGAAAATAAACCTGACCAAGATAATTATTGATGTCGTTTTGTCCCGTCAAATTTTCAGTTTGACGAAAAACTACTTTCGTACTATCAAAAATTGCACACGCTTCTGCATATCGCCCATAACTTAAAGCAATTTTACCTTTGAGCAAGTTTGTCTTTGTAACCAACTCAGAAATAGAAAGTTGCGTTGCCAACTTGAGTGCTTTGTTGGTAAGGCATTCGCTCAGTAAAATATCGTAGCAAAACAAACTATCGCTAATAGAAAGAAGACTTTCCACACGAATATCTACGGGCTGTTTGGCAAAGCAACGACTAATACTATCGCATTTTCGTGATTGTGAAAACGCATTTACTGAAACATGAATGAGTAATAATAATAAAAAAAACTTTAAATACTTCATGTGTTTATTTTTGTAAAACACTGACTATAAACATAATACACCAAAACTGTAATTGCATTGACTCAGACAAAATTTGTTCAAAAAAAGCATTAAGGTCTAAGACCTATTTTTTATGAAACGTTTAAGCTGTGAATTAACAACT
>JAOZMU010000547.1 GCA_029934165.1 Bacteroidales bacterium | reverse complement strand
TAGTTTTAGTTAGGAATTTTAATGGCTTACTTTATTAAATTCATTTTACTTACAATAATAGTCATCTTTTTATAGACAAAAACTTACTAAAAAAGTAGGTGAAAAGATTAAATCATTTTACTGCCAAAAAGCCCGATAAAAAAAGCATATAAATCAACAAAAATTCTCAGCCTACTTTTAAAATGAATGCGACATATATCGCAATCACATACAACTAAAACCTAAAAGTAATAAAAACATGAAAGTGAAAACTAAAACTAAAACTAAATCATTTACATAACAAAAGTAATCTATGATACTCTGATTTTCAACCGTAGAACTACCGAAAAGAAGTAAGTTTTTCGGAATAGACTCTATCGGTATTTATACTGTAAAACAATTATAACAAATAAATTTTCAATCACTTTAGTGTTCATAAAATTTCAGTGAAGTTAATCTTAGTAATGGAAAATTAATAATTAATAATTTTGCTTACGCCTGATTTAGTTTTAGTTAGGAATTTTAATGGCTTACTTTATTAAATTCATTTTACTTATTAAATATTTGAAAGTTAAATACTCATGTTTCGCTAATTAAATTTAGAATTTTTTAACTATTTTTGCACTATAATACTGTAATACAACACTATAAAAACATTTGATTTTTTCAAACTTTGTCGAATTAAGATGGTTCATGTTATAGACAAAAACTTAAAAAAGTGGGTAAGAAAATTAAATCATTTTACTGCCAAAAAGCCCGATAAAAAAAGCATATAAATTAACAAAAATTCTTAACCCACTTTTAAAATGAATGCGACCTATATCGCAATCACATACAACTAAAACCTAAAAGTAATTAAAACATGAAAACAAAAACTAAATTTTAATCATTTACATAACAAAAGTAATCTATGACACTCTGATTTTCAACCGTAGAACTACCGAAAAAAAGTAAGTTTTTCGGAATAGGCTTTATCGGTATTTATACCATAAAACTGTTGTAACAGATAGATTTTCAATTACTTTAGTAACATTGAGACTATTTAATTGTTGCTCAACTATATTTTTTATCGTTTCAAGTAATCGTCAAAATATTTGCTAACCTTGTCCATTAAGTGAACTCTGTCGCGACCACGAACATTATGCTCGTGTGTTGGATAGACAAAGAAATCTATTAACTGGTTATTTTCTACGCATTTACGAACAAAACTCATTGAGTGCTGCATAACAACTGTTGGGTCTATACCGCCATGAACGATTAATAGCTGATTTTTACCTATGTTTTTTACCTTTTCATCGGATAAAAGACTCGTTGCAGAATAGCCTTCTGGGTTTTCTTGCGGAGTATCCATATATCTTTCGCCATACATTATCTCGTAGTATTTCCAGTCGATTACTGGTCCGCCGGCGACAGCTACTTTGAAAATATCGGGGTATTTTGTGAGCAAAGAAATTGTCATGTAACCACCATAACTCCAGCCATGTACGCCAATTTTATCCATATCGACATATCCCAAGTTTTCTAGGAGTTTAACGCCTTCCATTTGGTCTTCCATTTCGGCTTCGCCACATTTTCGGTGTATGACATTCTCGAACTCAAAACCTCGATTTGCAGAACCTCGATTATCGACAGTTAGCATAACATAGCCTTGTTGAGCCATATATTGTTGCCACAAACGAACACCACCAAGCCACTGATTGTTAATAAGTTGTGTGTGAGGTCCACCATAAACATAAATCACAGCCGGATATTTTTTCTTAGGGTTAAAATTTGTTGGAGTAATTAGGCGGTAGTACAAATCGGTTTTTCCATCGGCAGATTTTATCGTTCCGATTTTTGCTTCACCCAAATCATAGTCAACTAACGGATTGTCAGCTTTTAAGAGGCTTTTGACAGTTTTATTTTTTTTCAATTTTGTTATGACAATATTATTTGGTGTCTTTGTATCGGAATATTTATCAATTGCAAATTTCTTGTCATTACTCAATTGAACTGAGTGAGTACCAGCCTCTTGTGTAATTTTGGTGCGTTTTCCTTGTTTTATCTCAACCTTATATATATGTCTTTCGATTGGACTAACTTCTGTGGATTCAATAAAAACATATTTTCCCTTAGCATCAAAACCAAGAACATTGGTAACAACCCACTGTCCTTCTGTTAGTTGGCGTTTCATTTTCCCGTCAGTATCGTATAAATATAAATGATTATAACCATCGCGCTCACTTTGCCACAAAAATTCGTTACTGTTGTCGTTAATGAATATTGCTTTATGCTCAGGCTCAACGTATTTGGCGTGTTTTTCCTCGAAAAGTGTCTGCACAAATTTTCCGCTTTTAGCATCGTATTTGTTGAATTTCATGTGGTCTTGTCCACGATTTAAAACTGCGATATAAATGAATTTCTCATCTGGCGACCACGAAATATTTGTCAAATATTTTTCTGATTCTTTTTCATTTTCGATAAAGAAAACTTTGCCCGATGCAATATTATAAACTCCAAGTGTTACGTGTTCGCTTTTTTCGCCAGCCATTGGATATTTTGTAGGGCTTGGTTCTGCAACACGAGGCATATAATCTACTAATGGATAGTCACTTACGTTGCTTTCATCTTTTTGGAAAAATGCAAGAGCGTTTCCTTTTGGCGACCAAAAAATACCGCCATCAATACCAAATTCGCTACGGCTTACGGATTGTCCGCTAACGATATTTTTATCGGTTTTTTTTGTTACATCGACAATTTTTCCGTCTGCGGACGCAATCAATAAATTGTTATCCTGTGTAAAAGCCAGCATTTTATTTTCTTTGCAAAACACCGTATTTTCTGCCTTTTTGGGAAGTTCGATGGTAACATCAACTTTTTTTGCATTTACATCGAAGGTTATAAAATGCGAAGCTGTATTCAGCCTAATATGATTGTCCGAAACCCACGCATAATCCCAATACGGAATACCACGCATTGGCTCTATATTCTTTTGGGCAAGTGCGTCATTCAATTCTGTGAGCGTGAACAGTGTTTTGTCATCGCCAGAAATACTTCCCTGCTTGAGAGACCTAAAGTTCTCTACCCAAGCATAGTAGTTCGTACTTCCTTGCCATA
>JAOZMU010000546.1 GCA_029934165.1 Bacteroidales bacterium | reverse complement strand
TGATTTAGTTTTAGTTAGGAATTTTTTTGGATTAGTTTATTTTTAATCTTTCACTTATTAGTATTTTCCACTAACTAAAGTTAGTGGTTGGGCTATAAGTAATGGAAAATTAATAATTTTGCTTACGCCTGATTTAGTTTTAGTTAGGAATTTTAATGGCTTACTTTATTAAATTCATTTTACTAAGGTCTAAAACCTATTTTTTCAGGAAACGTATTAGCTGGTTGTGAGTAACTTACGTTAATGAAAAGCGAAAGAACTTTTGTAAGAGTACTTAATTATTCACTAAGGTTTGTTCGTTTCGTTGATAAAAACATGAATTAATCCAGTGATGTTACGCGGCTGAATTCCAGATAGGCGTTTTTCGTAAACATCGCAAATATAGTAATATACGCCGGAAGTAACTTTTTTGTCTGTGTCTAATAATTTCCCATTCCACTCAATATCAGGGTTGTCTGTCTCGAAAACTAATCGCCCCCAACGATTAAAAATCCGAATGTTTGCCTTATCAATAAATTCTCTGGGATAGTCGAGTGGCTTGAAAAGGTCGTTAAAACCATCACCATCTGGCGTAAACACGTTTGGTAATTCGTAATACGTACAAATATCCACACAAACCTTACCCGAAATACTCTGATTATCAAACGAATCTATGGCGGCTACCTGATAGCAACCAGCCATTGTTGTCGTCGGAAAGTGGTCGAAGGTTGTTGTAGTCGGGGCTTCGGGAGAAACAATAGAATCAATTATTGTAGGTTCTGCCGATAGAGTAGGGGAGTAATACACATAGTATTTCACGACATCGTCTGTTTCTGGGCAAGAGTCGTTAGGGTTTTGCCAGATTAATTCGTTTCTTTGGTCATCGCATAAACTATTGACAGATAGTTGAATAGTGCATGGTGGAAATGTATCAATCGGTATTTCAGAATTTATTTGAGAATGATTTATTAGCGGACGTAGAATATCATCAATATCGTAATGTCCTAACGATTTTGTGTAATAATGGTAAAGAAGCCCATTTAGTAAATTGTTGTCTGTGTATGTTTCCTCCGTAGATAATCCGACATAAGAAAAATCTGCTTCGTTTTCATTTCGCCTATAAACCTCGAAAGTATCTACAAGCCAAGGTGTATTGCGCAAAAAATCAAGGTGTAACTGATTGTCGCCGGTGCGGATTTGCAAATAAACAGACGATGCAATTTGCGGACTACCAACCAGAAACCAGTCATCATTTGGTTCATCATAGGCAAAAAGTGCCACTTTATATACCCAAGCTGTATCCTGCGTATTTAACTCTGTATCTACAAAAGTTGTGTCGTCAAGCCCAATGTTTTCGCGCGCAAAAACAAAGCTGTCGCCCCAAAAACCTGGCGAGCGATAAATAATATACTTGAAAGGTCCCGGCGTAACTTGCAAGTCTAACTCTGTGGGTTTTATCCACTTAACACGAATTTGACCTTCATTTTGGTCGGTTGTCAAAACATCGACATGCGATATTATTGGCATGCCTCGCGTTAGTTCTTCGCAAGCCTCTTCAGATGCGTAACTTTCTGCTCTATCGTCGAAATACGCAACTACGCGATAGCAATAATAATAACCCTGCAATAATCCATCGCCATTGTTATTGTCGAGAAATGTTGTATTTGCATACCCATCTATCTGATTGATAAGTGTATAGCCAGTGTATCCGGGCAATCCTGTTTCGCAAGAATCTGGTGTCCATTCGTATGGCATATTTCGTCGATAAACGCTGTAACCTATTGCGTTAGAGCATTCGCAAGATTCCCAGTTTAGAGTTATTGTATTATTTGTAGCTTCTGTCGTCAGATTTTTCGGTGCTGGTGCAACTATCTTAATATTAACGTTTTCGTAATCGACCAGACTAATGTTATCGTAGTCGTCTTTTGCCTTAAAAATAAATAAGTATGGCTGTTTACGCACGTGTTGACAAGATGTTTGCCAGTTGAAAAGCGAAGAAACTATGCCACGCCCAGTTGTTGGCTGCGGAAAAATTGCCAGCGGTTCGACAAAATTTTCTGTTGTCGGTGTAATGCCAAATGGTGCGCCTGTTGCTGTTAGAGTGATAATATCGCGCAACGAATCGCGTGCCGTAACCGTAAACTCAACAGTATCACCGGCTTCCACGCACCAGTCGCGGAGCGGGTCGATGATAGGCGGTTCGTTATCTGTGTCGTGAACTTCGATTTGCATATCTCTAATTATGTAGCCTATTTTTACACCGCTACGCCATTCTTCAATCTCCATTGCTACGTTGTAGATTCCTTCTTCTATTGGCGTATTCCAAATTAAATCGCCAGTAATTGCATCGACATAAATAGGCTCATTACTTGATGTTGGATACGTATAATCCTCAATAGGTTCGCCGCCACCAGATAGGCATATTGCGAGCTTGTAGGATAAACTATCACCATCTGGGTCGAAAGCTGCGGGATTATGAATGAAAATATGTCCAATTCCAGCTTTGTCGATTGGTGGATTTAATAAAATTGGTGTGTTATTATACCCAATGAGTGGATTTATGGAAAGTGTCGTTTTGATAGCAAATATAACTTGTACAGACCCTGGAATGTTGATTACGCCATCATTTCTGTTTGGGTCTTCGACGACAATTTCGTACACGCCCGTACCCGGATATGTATGCTCATATACATACGTGTTTCGTTTGTAGTAATCCGGCAGAGGTTCTTCGAGTACGCGGGGAATGATTGATGAAGTACCATCGCCCCAAAAGATTTCAATCTCTGGGCGGTCTGCAATAGCAAGTGTATATGTGTAGGTTGTTACAGTAACTCGGTACGTAAATTCGGAAATTTGTTCGTAGGTTATTTCGCCAGCACGGTTGTGTGTTGCAGACACCTGAGTCGAAAATAATCCTAAAATAATGATGAGAAATACTATTCTTTGCATGATTTTATTTTCTTAATGAAATGATTTATAATTTGTTATAAGAGCTTTGCACTTTTTTTGTTTTGAGATATTTTCTGATTACAATTCGTTATAAAAAGATTTAAGGTCTAAGACCTATTTTTTATGAAACGTTTAAGCTGTGAATTAACAA
>JAOZMU010000545.1 GCA_029934165.1 Bacteroidales bacterium | reverse complement strand
AATCAGGCGTAAGCAAAATTATTAATTATTAATTATTAATTTTCCATTACTTAAATAATTTATTTTCGAGATTGCATAAAAATTCTTATTTTCAGGTGGCTGTCAATTTTTAATTAGCATAGTTTTATTTTGCCTGTAAAGTTAGTTTGTTTTATTTTATATGGTGCATTATTTGTAAATTTTTCAAGCTCAAAACAAATCGCTACTTTTGACGCGAAAGATAAAATTTATCGGAAATTTGTTCTGAATAATTCACAAATGTTTTATTCCGATGCGTAACAAAAATTTAGGTATGTAATAATGATAACGAAAAGTAAGTGTCCGGCACTTTTTAATATTAAGACAACGATTTACTATTTGACTGAAAATCTGCAAGAAACAGCAAATATTGGTTAATTTAATCTTCGTTCTAATGAACATTTGTGGATAATAAAACAAAAAATTTATGAAAATTGCTTTTGATGCTAAACGAGCTTTTTTTAACAGAAGCGGGCTCGGAAACTATTCGCGTAGCACGATAGATATTTTGCGGAATTTTTACCCGAAAAACACATATATTCTTTACACACCAAAGTCTATACCTGTTATTGATTTTGTCGATGAGTCTGAAAAGCTGAAAATAATTGCTCCTCAATCTTTTATTTGGCAACGTTTACATTCGCTTTGGCGTAGTTTTGGTATTGTGAATAATTTGAAATGCGAGTGTCCTGACATATATCATGGTTTGAGCAACGAATTACCGATAGGTATTCAGAAATCAGCGGTAAAATCTGTTGTTACTATCCATGATTTAATTTTCTTGCGATTTCCGCAGTTTTATAAAAATATTGACCGTAAAATTTACAATTTTAAATTTCGATATGCTTGCGAAAAAGCGGATAAAATTGTGGCAATTAGCCACCAAACTGCGCTTGATATTATGCAGTTTTATAGAATACCGGAATCGAAAATTGAAATTATCTATCAAGGATGTAGTCCAACATTTTATAAAAAAGCATCATTTGACAAAAAAGCTGAGGTAAAATTGAAGTATAAACTTCCTGATAATTACCTACTTTCGGTTGGTACGATAGAGCCCAGAAAAAATTTGCTATCCGTTGTTAAATCTCTGAAAGATTTGAATCAGGATATTTCTTTGGTTGTGGTAGGAAAGCCTACTATATATTTGCAGGAAATAAAGGAATATATACTACAAAACGGCATTAAAAATCAAATACTTTTTTTGCATAATGTAGCTAATCAAGACCTGCCGGCAATTTATCAGGCAGCCGAAATGTTTGTTTATACTTCTCTTTTTGAGGGATTTGGCATTCCAATCCTTGAGGCTTTGTTTTCGGAAGTGCCTGTTATTACTTCAAAAGGAGCTTGTTTTGAGGAAACCGGAGGCGAATCTACAATATATGTAAATCCCGAAGCTATTGGCGAAATAAAGGAAGCTATTGAATACGTTTTGGCAGATAAAAAACAGATGGAAAAAATGATTGTAGATGGATTATCGCATGCTCAGAATTTTAAAGAAAACCGAATAGCTGATAATCTTATAGCGTTTTATAAAAAAACTATTGGGATTTAAGATAAAACAGCGATACCTTGATTATTAGGCAATTACACTTATGTGTTTGAATTTGCAAAATAGAACTTTACTGCAAATGAAGTCCTTATTAATTGTTTTATCCATCTTTTTATACTATCAATATTGTTTTGTATGGACAGCCGTGCAAAAGTTCATATTCACAAATCCAGAAACCAAATAATTGGAAATGTCTAATACTTAATCTACTTTTGAAAAAAAGAATTCAATTATAAATCTTATTCAAACAACATAACCACAAATGAACGGACACAGAGTAGTAACTCTCAACGAGTTTATCATCGAAAGACAAATTGATTTTCCTTATGCAAAAGGCGAATTATCGCGCCTACTCAGCCATATTGGGATAGCAGCAAAAATAGTGAGCCGCGAGGTTAGTAAAGCCGGATTAGTGGACATTCTCGGTGAGGTCGGCACAACAAACGTGCAAGGCGAAGATGTTAAACAGCTTGATGTTTATGCCGACGAAGTTTTTATTGCTGCCCTCAAAGCCAGCGCAGAATGTTGTGGCATCGCATCGGAAGAAAACGATGAAATAATAACATTCGATACCGAGCTGGCAAATGACGGAAAATACGTAGTAACGATGGATCCATTGGACGGCTCATCAAACATTGATGTTAATGTTTCCATCGGGACAATTTTCTCTATTTATAGGCGTATTTCCACGATTGGACACCAAGCAAAAATGGAAGATTTCTTACAAGAAGGCGCGAAACAAGCCGCAGCAGGCTACATTATTTACGGCTCATCTACCATGTTGGTTTACACAACAGGACGCGGTGTTAACGGTTTTACTCTTGACCCATCGATTGGCGAATTTTGCTTATCGCACCCTGATATTCAGACACCTGTGTCGGGAAACATATACTCGATAAACGAAGGAAATTACATCAAATTTCCTGATGGCGTAAAAAAATACATCAAATATTGCCAAGAAAATGACAAGGAAACAAACCGACCATATTCATCAAGATATATTGGCTCGTTGGTCGCCGATTATCATCGAAATATGTTGAAAGGCGGAATTTTTATTTACCCAAAAACGGCATCTCATCTCGAAGGAAAACTGCGCCTACTCTACGAGTGCAACCCAATGGCTTTTCTTGCAGAGCAATCGGGTGGCAGAGCAACCGAAGGCGGAAATCAGCGTATTATGGACATCAAACCGACGTCTTTGCACCAGCGTGTTCCACTTTTTGTCGGCTCCCGAAAAATGGTCGATAAAGCACTAGAGTTTGTCCAAGAATACGATGAGGGAATACTCTAACAAAAATCATTTTTTCGATATTCAGACGCTTTAATGTGGCGTTAATTTTTTGTATTTAATTAATTATCACATACATATTGCCTGCAAAATTAGATACCCACAAAAAAGAGCTAATCATTTTTCGATTAGCTCTTTTTGTTCCAATAATTTAAAATTCTTAGTGTTTATTAGACTTTGGACAAAAAAAATCAATTCACATCGAAAAGAAATATTCTTATA
>JAOZMU010000544.1 GCA_029934165.1 Bacteroidales bacterium | reverse complement strand
AAACGCAAGGCACGAGGCAACTACAAGCGGAAAGCCCGAAGCCGCCCATAAAAAACCATAAGAATATTTCTTTTCAGTGTGAATTGATTTTTTATGCCCAAATCTTGTATAACAGAGATATAAAATAATGACTATTTTCGCAATTGATTTTGGACATTTTACGAGTAGAATTACAATTACCACAATTTATTAATGCTGAATATCAGCTATTTAATAATTATTATGTGCTTTTTCAAATCTAAAATGTCCAATTTTTGCTCAATTCACTTGCATTCAGAAAATTAAGTAGTTTAAAGTCAATTATTTAATATGTCTGTATAACGGTTTTTGTTGAAATTTAAGTTAGTTATATAGCAAATATTTTATTCAAATTATTTGCTATACAATATGTAGAATATCAAGGCATTGGGATTAAACAAAAACCGTTATTATCAGAACAAACAAACTAATTAATCTACTAAACTCATTTTGGTTACGTGGGTTTTTATTGTTGTCGTCAACACCGTCTTAGTACAACTATCCGTGATAGAACAATCCTGCTTCTGGACCAAGAGGTAATCCCAGTAATATCCAGCCAATTATAAGTAATGTCCAAGCGATGAAAAAAGCAATAGAATATGGCAACATCGTGGCTATCAGTGAGCCAATGCCAGATTTTGAATCGTATTTTTCAAAGTAAACAATTATAAGAGCAAAGAAGCTCATCATCGGAGAAATGAGGTTTGTTACGCTGTCGCCAATACGATAAACTGCTTGCGATAATTCGGGGGAATATCCCAGCAACATAAACATCGGAATAAAAACGGGACCCATTATCGCCCATTTTGCCGATGCGCTTCCCATAAACATATTGATTATTCCGGAGATAATGATAAACATAATGACAAGCGGAATAAGCCCAAAACCTGCTGTTTGTAGGAATGCAGCTCCTTTCACAGCAATCAGAATGCCTAAGTTGCTCCATTTGAACCATGCAACAAATTGCGATGCAAAAAAGACTAAAACTAAGAACGAAATCAATCCTTTGAAACTTGTATTCATGCCAGTTATAACGTCTTCATGTTTTTTGAAAGCACCACTTATATATCCATAAACGACTCCGCAAGTTCCGGCAACGAGAAACAAAACTGCTATAAAGCCCTTTAGCACAGGCGAATGAAGTATGGTGTTATCTGCACCACGCAAAATTCCATTGTCGGGAATAAGTCCTAACGCTATCAGACCTACAAAAATAAGAAATGTAACGCCAGTCCACTTTATTCCTTTTTTTTCTTTAGCATTTAGCTTTGCAATTTCCTCTTGTTCAACATCTCCGGTGTATTTGCCAAGTCGTGGCTCAACAATGGCTTTTGTTACCCAAGTGCCAATTATGGAAATAATAAATGTCGAGGCTACCATAAAATAGTAATTTGCCGTTGGCATTACATAGTAATCTGGATTTACGATTTGTGCAGCTTCTGTTGATAAACCGGCAAGCAAAGGGTCTATTGTTCCGATGAATAGATTTGCACTAAAACCACCGCTAACACCAGCAAAGGCGGCTGCCATACCAGCTATTGGGTGTCGTCCTAATGAGTGAAAAATAACGCCTGCAAGCGGGATAATGAGAATATACCCTAAGTCTGAGGCAATATTTGAGAGTATTCCGGCGAAAACTATCAAAAAAGTAACCGAATTTTTTGGTGCTTTGTTGAGTAATAGGTTTATTGATGCTTTGATAAGTCCGCTACTTTCGGCAATCCCGATGCCCAACATTGCGACCATGACAATGCCCAACGGAGCAAAACTGGTGTAACTGCTGACCATTTCATTAAGGATTCGGTGCAGTCCGTCTCGCGAAAGAAGGTTTACTATCGTAATGGTTTCTCCGTTGCCCGGATTAACGCCGCCCCACTGCAAGTAACTACCAATCAGCGATAATAGCAACGTCAGTAGCCCAAATATCCCAAACAATGCGGCTGGATGTGGCAAGGCATTTCCGACTTTTTCTACACCACCAAGTATGTTGATTTTTTTTAGTTTCATAAAATTTTCAGTTTTTTTGTTGTTATTAGAACAAAGGTTAAATTAACCTATACCACTATTTGCTGTGGTTTTACAATAAAATCGTAAATCTTTGTCTTAATATTAAAAAGTGCAAGGCACTTATGTTAGATTTATAATGATAATCGACATATTTATTATTTTTATTATTTTTGCACAATGATAAAAGAACAAAAATAACAAATTTCATAAAATCTTAATAAAAAAACACGTAATATTTGTTATTTTTATAATAATGTAGGTGCGTAAAAACAAATAATAATGTCTGAGAACACAGAAACAACACTAGAAAAAGTCTTAACAACTGCTCGTAAGGCTGATATGATTTCTTTTTTGAATGCTAATCCTAACGATTTTGACGAAGCAATCGAACTAGCATTGGCAAACAAACAACCATATTCGTGGCGAGCTGCTTGGCTGTTGTGTAGCTGTATTGAAAAAAACGACTATCGTTTGCAAGGCTATATCAAAGTGATTATCAGTGTTTTAACATCAAAGAAAGGTGGGCACAAAAGAGAATTGATTAAAATTCTTTTGCAGATGGAATTACAAGAAGAAGACGAAGGTGTTCTTTTTGATGTTTGCATGACAGCTTGGCAAAAACTTGAGAATAAACCTTCGGTCCGATTTACGGCTTTTCAAATGATAGTAAAAATTGCACGAAAACATCCCGATTTGAAAAATGAAATAGATTATCTTACCCAAAACGAATATCTAAATTCCTTGTCTTCGGGTGTCCTGCGGTCGATAAATAAAATGCGGAAAGAATTTGTTGATGAGTAATAATGTTTGTGCCTTTAGATTTTTCGGAAAAAGCAAAAAACTTATTCTTAAAACCATAATTATCAGCGATAAACCTAAAATAGCTTCTAAATTCGTGTGCTTTAATAACGCTAAATGTCTATATGGACTAAATTTGCTATTCGCTTACAATTTTCAAAAACAATTTTTTCATATTTCGTAGTGTAAGCACGAGTTTTAAGTGATGGAAAATTAATAATTAATAATTTTGCTTACGCCTGATTTAGTTTTAGTTAGG
>JAOZMU010000543.1 GCA_029934165.1 Bacteroidales bacterium | reverse complement strand
CGTTTTCTTTTTCTATTATGGCAACAAAATCAAGGTGGAATAATTTTATATCTTGATTTGTTGCTGGGTCTTTTACTGTTATTTCGCTTATCTTTATTTGTTTATCACTTTCTGACAAACTATTGTCATAAAGTATTTTTTTCTTCTCGCGTTCAAAACGTTGGTTAATCAGTTTCTCTTTTTGGCTGAGATTATCTTCATCTGTTTTTTTAAATGCACGTGTTAATGGCTGAAATTCAAGCGTTTTTATGTTTTCGCCAATTAGCGTTGAAATAATTATCAAAGCACTGTCGTTATCCTGCATTAAATATCGGAAAACAACGTCGTAAATTGGATTCGGAATGATTAAAATTTCGTCTGTATTTTCGGGATTTTGGATTTTCATTTCTTGAATTTTGAAGTTAGCATTTATGCTATTTTATTAGTATTTTGTCATTCGTTGTCAGTTTTTATTTAAAACGGATTTTGGAATTATTAGCCGTAAAAATAGTTAAAATGTTTTTATAATTAACTCAAATAAGCTGAAAATCATAATTTAGGCTATCTCATCTACTATTGGATAGGTTTTCGCATTTTTTGAATTGCATAATAAACACATAAGTCTTTTTATCCAATTGCTTGCTACAACGGCGTTTTGCGGCAGGGATTGTAGCGGTAGCTCGGTGTATTGGCATGTGATTTTTGGCGCATTTTGGCGTGGCGATTGAAATGAGCCCACGCTAAAATGCTTGCCAAAAACACATGGCAGCGCACCGACTACAAGCGGAAAGCCCCAAAGCCGCCCAAAAAAAACTGTTTTTCATTTTTATCGGCAAAAGCACGCATAACACTTTTTTTCAATGGAAATTGATTTTATGAATAAACCCTGTATTAAAAAGTGCAAGGTACTTATCTCTATTGAATAATTATTTTTTGTGTTAAAATTTTATTCTCTGTTTGTAATTTAATAAAATAAATACCCTTTTCTTTAATTGAAAATTGCGAATTAGGAACTACAAATTGTTGGTTTTGAATAACTTTTCCTGTTATGTCAATAATTTCAATATTCTTAATTTGTAATTCGTTGTTTTGAATTGTAAACGTTCCGTTTGAAGGGTTTGGATATAATTTTATTTCTTGGTTTGCAACTGCTCCAATATTAGAAAATTGATTTACAATAATATCAAAACTACACTCAGAAATGTTTTCGTTAACATCTGTAACTGTCCAAGTTATGGTATAAGTTCCAAGTTCAAAAGTCTCATTTAAAAGTGTTTCTGATGAGTTATAATTGTTGATAATACTATTTATTTCGCAGTTATCTTCAATAGATATTAAATCAAATTCTGTTCCCGCTACTGTATAATAATTCGATTCTGTGGCAGTAACAGTCTGATTTTCGGGACAGGTAATTATTGGTTGAATATCATCAATATAGAGCGAAGCTATTTCGCTAGTAATATCATCAACACCATCTGAGACAATACAGCGATAATAATTTTCATTCAGCTCAATTTCTACTTTAACTGACAGTGTGGAAGTTATTGTTCCTGAATATGTTGTGTTTTCTGATAAATCTGAAAAATTACTACCATCAATACTTTTTTGCCATTGATAATTTGTAATTCCAGTCCCTGCAACATAAAATTCTACATAAGCCTCACTACAAGCGTTTTGTATATCGTTTGGTTGATAAACCAAATTGAAATTTGATTGATTATAAATAAATGCCGAGCCACTATTTTCACCATAATCATCGTCTCGATACGAACCAATTATTAAATTTAATCCATCAAAATCTACTGAAACGCCATATTTATCGCCTGTGCCTGGGTCTGATGGTATAATTTCTTGTATTTCGTCCCAACTGTCTGGTGTTCCTGTGTTTTGATAAATATAAGTAGAACCGGCTTCAATTCCGTCATTTTCAGTAGAGAAGGCTCCAACAATTGCATATTCATCTGTAATACAAACAGATGAACCTACTCCATCAAGAGGTGCAATATCGTTTGGAATAATTTTTTTTGCTAAGCCCCAGTTGTTATCGCCTCCAAAATTTTTATTATATATATATGCTGCTCCTGCGTTTGTGCCGTTTTCGTTGTTTCCAAAAGAACCAATTATCAGATTTTCTCCATTAATATCGCATCGGTAAGCAAACACATCATTTGCATTGGCTAGTGGTTGAATAATTTCAATAACTTCTCCCCAGTTATTTTCACCGCCTTTGTTTTTATTAAAAAGGTATGCTGCACCAACCATTTGTAAACCTCCAATTGTTGTTAATGGGCTTGATACTACAGCATTATCTCCAGAAATTGTTACCTCGTAACCAAAACTGTTAGCCTCTGAAATATTTGATGGATAAAGTTTAATTATCTGTTCCCAAAGTTCTGGTGCTTCGGTAGTTCTTTCAAAAATATATGCAGAACCAACTTTAGCTCCAGCATCGTAATCATTGAAAGCTCCAGAAATAATATAATTACCAGTAATTTCTATTGAAAAACCGAGATTATCATATTCTGTGGCATCGTTGGCTTCTAATTTTGCTACTTGTCCCCAGTTGTCATTGCCACCTTCGTTTTTGAAAAAAACATAAATTGCTCCAGCGTTTAGGACTGTTGTTGTCTTTTTATATGCTCCAACAGCAATATAGTCTCCATCAATTGAGGCTGCCCAACCAAATTCGTCATCGGGCGTAATTCCGACTGGCGAAAGCTCTGTTAGCAAGCCCCAGTTATCTGTTCCGCCTTCATCTTTTTTTAATACTTGAACTACGGCACTATTTTTAGCACCAAATCCTCCTGTGCCTATAACTGCATAATCTCCAGATATTGAGACTTCAAAGCCAAAATTATCTCCTGCTGCACCATTTGGATTAGTTATCTTTTTAATTTCAGAAAACTGTTGTGCAAAAACTGTTATTGTACATAAAAATACAATAAATAATGTTATGATTTTTTTCATTATTTCCTTTCTAGTAATATTTGATAAAATCTAACTCAATGAATTAGTGTTTTTGTAAATACAGACATATTAGATAATTGACTTGAAAACTGCTTAATTTTCTGAATGCAAGTGAATTGCGCAAAAATTGGACATTTTAG
>JAOZMU010000542.1 GCA_029934165.1 Bacteroidales bacterium | reverse complement strand
TCTGCAATAGCTTGATATTCAAGGTGTTATTGAAGTCAGAAACTTGAGTTAATTAACAACTTTATTTTTCCAAACCTTATTTTCTCCTAAAAAATTTGACCTCAGATTCTCTAATCTTCAATTCATGAGACTTCCGTCTTTGCTGCTTTGTCTTCTTTTAACATTAGTCAAAAAAACGACTTTTTTGCGAAATTTCGCAAAAAATTTGTACAATTCATTGAAATATATTACTTTTATATTGAACTATGAACGATAGAAAAACTAACAATATTTCCAATCGTTTCATACATTAAAATTTAAATGTATGAAACTAAAAAATGTAGTATGCGACACCTGTATCTGCCTGACAGTTAGTTAATTAAAAATTCGTAGTTTTAATTAATAGCCAGAAAAGCATTCTTTGCACACATTATTGATAACTCATTGCACTTCAAAATGATAGAGCAATGAGTTTCTTGTTAAGAAATTGCTGTGTTTTTCAGTCGAATAGCAAATAATTAGCTCAATATTAAAAAGTACAGGATATTTTAAACTTAAAAACTTAAACATTATGAACAAAGTATTATTTTTATTTCTCACAATGCTGATTTCAGCAAGTATTTTCGCTCAGGATGGCGAAAAACTAAGCGAAGGTGAACTTTATGCTGGTTCGGGTTATAATGCAATAGTTCCATTGCACTGGGAAGAATCTGGAGACCCTACCGAATATCATGTATTTAGAAAAGAAGGAACAAGCGATTTTACACAAATAGCAGTAGTTGAAACTGGTTTTTTTAGTTCTGCAAGTTTCATCGACGAAAATGTTACTGCCGGAATTGAATATACCTATATTATTAAAGACCAGAACGATGTTGATATGACAAATCAACATTCGGCAACTTGTAACAACACCGGACACAGCGTAACAATACCTGGCTGGAATACTATTACTCCAACGGTTGATGGCATAATGAATGCAGGAGAATGGGACGATGCTATTGAAATTGATATTACAAATCTTGCACGAATTTACACAACAAATACGTGGACTTCAAACACTTATGCCTATTTGAAAGTTGCAAACGACAAACTTTTCATTGCAATAAAAGATTATAACAGCCCGACACTGGAACAAAACGACCAGATAATGATGTTTTTTGACTATAACAACGATGGTTTATGGACAGGTGCCGACCACGACCAAAGATATCTGGGTGTTTGGCTTACAGGTGGTACTCCTGATTTATATATGGAAAGAACAGAAATTACAGGAACGTATCCCAATACCAGTTTTGGAAGCGGAACAATGCAACCACCTGAATTTACAGGGTGGGCAACAGAAGGTACAGGATACACCTCATTTGAATTTGCCTATGATATTACAGGTTCGTATCTTGAAGGACATACAGACAATTTTGCAATGCTTCTGCAATCATTAATATATGAAGGAGGAGAATCGCAAGGATTATCAGCGTTGTATTCACCGGGAGGAATTTGGAGAGCACCTTCCACATTTTTTAATTGTACTGTTCAATATGATGCGGATACTGAAGCTCCTCAGGTAGAGGCTGTTGAGGGCACAACTGCAATCACAGGAAACGATATGCCAATTATTCTATCAATTAGCGACCAATCTGACATTCAGAGTGTTAGTGGGGCGTATTCCATAGACGGAGGTACGGCTCAAAACCTAACCATGACCGCAAGCAAAGGAACTTTCGGATACACAGGCACAATACCTGCTGAATTGACAGGAGTAACAGGAACGATAAACTTCTATTTAGAAGACGTTCATGGAAACAACACTACAACAACCGATTACACCATCGAATGGCAAACAGATGACACGCCCCCTGTGATAACACCAATATCGACACCAACGATAGCAACGCCAACAAATATTCCTGTAATCACTGCCGAAATAACCGATGACCTTGCTGGTATTGAATCTGTTACACTTTATTACACAGTTGGCGGTCAAACACAACAGTCTTTAGCAATGAGTTTTATTGATGATGTTTACACGGCTCAATTACCAGACCAAGCAATTGATGCAGGAGTAACATATTATATTTATGCTAACGACAATTCCGATAACAATGCTACATCTGATGTTTTTACCATCGTTTGGTACAATGGTAATTGGTACGGACATATTCAGGGGCAAAATACTGGCAATAATTTTGGGAGCATAGAAAATTTCACTATGGGTTTATTACTTGAATTAGGCAATTTTAGTGGGAAAATAAATAAACTTGCCTATATGATACCCGAATTTTTTAATCCGCCATTCAATTGGAAAGTCGTTGAGGTAAACATTGATGGAAGCGATGTTGAATGGACTGAAAATGTGCTTATTCCTGAACAAACAGTAACCGAGCAATTGCTTTACAATGCTTCATCTTGGACAGAAGTTGATGTTGAATCAGACGTATATCTTACCGGAACTGTTGGTTTAGTCATCGAAACTCAGGCAGATTCATACTGGGGACGTGATGCAAATAGTACCGCCGGAATAAGCTGGTTTATAGACTCAAACACAGGAGAATGGGCGCAACTTGGTGTTGGTTATTGGGCTAGTTTCCAAGGGGACTGGACTCTAAAAGCGCATCTTTATGATGAAAATTTGGCAGGAGTTGAAAAAATTGTTGGAAACGAAGGAATGAGAATTTATCCAAATCCGGCAGCCGATTATGCTATCATAAACTTCAACCTACTCACAAATCAACACGTAAATATTGAGCTATTGGATATTAACGGAAAAATAATTCGCAAAATAGCCTCATCAAATTTCAGCGAGGGAAATTATTCCTTACAAATCAACACATCTGATTTAGTTGGTGGTATTTATTTTATTAAAAATACAGTGGGAAAAACCGTAAGTACAAAACGTTTTATTGTAACTAAGTAAATTAAGGTCTAAGACTGGAGACACTAATTAGAACGAAGATTAAATTAACCTATACCATTATTTGCTGTTTGTTGCTGATTTTTCAGTCAAATAGTAAATTGTTGTCTCAATACAGGGTTTGTTCATAAAATTTGTTTGTTTTGTAGAACCGCTTGCTACAAAGGCGTTTTGCGGCAGGGATTGTAGCGGTAGCTTGCCGA
>JAOZMU010000541.1 GCA_029934165.1 Bacteroidales bacterium | reverse complement strand
GCGTTGAAATAATTATCAAAGCACTGTCATTATCCTGCATTAAATATCGGAAAACCACATCATAAATTGGATTCGGAATAATTAAAATTTCGTTTGTATTTTTAGTTTTCATTTTTGGAGTTTTGAGATAATGCAAATATTATATTTTTAATTTTTATTCCGAAAAAAGTTGGAAGCATGGTTTGTTCATAAAAAATTATCATTATTGTCGGTGTGGCTTGAAGCCACACCGACAGTGGTGTTATTTCTATTGTAACAAGTTGGAGTCAGGACTTCGTAATGTCTATTTTTTATGCTGTTTATGGAAGCCTGAACGTTAACAAATAGCGTAAAAAATTCCAATTTATTTTGTAATAATCGTAAATTCTACGCGTCTATTTTTCGAGCGGTTTGCTTCGCTATCGTTTTTCACAACGGGTTTTGCTTCGCCATAGCCTTTAGATTTTATTCTGTTTCGAGCTATATTTTGCGTGAGCAGGTAATTTACGACAGCATCTGCTCTGTTCTTCGATAATTTTTGGTTCAGTGCATTCGAGCCTACATCATCTGTGTGTCCTCCAACTTCGATAATCATTTGTTCGTTGTTTTTCATGATGTTAGCAAGCCTATTTAACTCTGGATACGAAGATGTTTTCAGGGCAAATTTTCCGGAGGCAAAAAACAAATTATTCAATCTAATTGTTGTTCCTTTTTTTATTGGTGCAATAAATAAATCTCTTTTTACGATTTCAAATTTAGTCAATTTTGTTAAATCAAGATTTTCGCTAACAGAGTAAAATCCAGCCTTTTCTGCCAAAAAACTATATTCGCGACCACTCGGAAGTGCGATTTTGAACGAACCGTCTGCAACACTTGCCGTTGCTATGCCTAACTTTTTGTTTGTTTTCAAGTCCGAATAGGTAATATTCGCTGCCATTGGTTTTTTAGTTACCTGATTAAAAACTTGTCCTTCAACCAAAACAACAGGTTTTGGGCGGGCTGATTCTGGGATTTCTATTTTCAGAATATCCGTTGCTCCGTACGATTTTTCGCTGGAAACAAAGTACGCAAAATCGCCCGAAGCCGGAACTGTATAGTAGGCATCAAATCCGGGTCCGTTAATATCGCTACCAAGGTTCAGAGGTTCAGTCCATTCTGTCCAGTTGTCATTCAGTCGTCGTGTCATAAAAATATCGTAGCTACCATAGCCAGGTCGCCCGTCAGAGGCAAAATAAACTGTTGTGTTATCGGCTGCAATAAAGGGAGTTGCTTCGGTTTTATTTGTGTTTATCATAACGCCACAATTTTTTGGTGCAGTCCATTTTTTGTCATCTTTCATGAATGAAACATACAAATCCAAATCGCCAAAAGAATCATCGCGCTCGACATACATCAAAATTGTTTTTCCATCTGGTGCAAGGCAGTAACCGGCATAAGAGTTTCGGTTGTAGTGGTTTTCTATCTCAATATTTTTTGGCGTTTCCCAACCATCTTTTGTTCGTGTTGTCATCGAAATTCCGGGTCCTTTATAGTCGCCATTTTTAGCGTATTGCCCCATTATCAATAATTTATTTCCGTCTGGAGTAACAGAGATTATTGAGTTTCCGCCGTTGTTATTCAGTGGTTTGGCAATGTTTACAGCTGCTTTCCACGTTGTATCGGTGTTTTTTTCGGCATACCAAATATCAGTATGATTTTTCGAGATATTGTCCGGATGCTTATCGCGTGCGAAGTACAACGTTTTTCCATCGGCAGAAATCACAGGCATCAGCTCGCCAACGACCGAGTTCACAGTGTTTCCAATGTTTCTTTTTACAAAACCTTGTTCGGCATTTTCGATAAGTTTTATCTCTTTGTTTTGAGCTAAAAGAAATATCGGCAATTGAATGAGTAAAAATAATAGTGTTTTTTTCATACTTGTTTTTATTATTAAAATAATTAAATTTATTTACTAAGGTCATAGACCCATTTATTATGAAATTTATTCGTAAAACTACTCAAGCCTTAATTTACTTCACCTCGACATCGTATGCAACTACTCTGTTGTCGAAAAAAGTAGGAATAAATAATAATTTTTTCGATGAAATATACTCTATATCAGCAGCATTGATGCGATTTGGAGTTGTGTCAAGTATTTTTTTTCGCGGAAAATCAGGATGAATAAAATATGCGATTCCACTCCAGTCTGTGATAATAAAAAAACCTTTTCCAACTTCTTTGAGTCCATCAATACCTCCAGTGTTTTTGATAAAAGGCATAAAACTTTTGTCGGATAAATCGATGCTTAACAAAGCATTTTTCGACCCTACCAGCAACTCGCCAGCCTCGACAATAAGTCCGTTTGGGTTATTGAGTTTTTCGTCTGACAACCATGCAGTTACGATACTATCTTGGAATCTGTAAATCGTATTCGATGCCATTCCCGAAATATAAACAGTACCTTTTTTTGTTATCGCAATATCGTTGAGAAAACTTGCGCCGGATACATGATGTCGCTCGATGATTGTGCCAGAATCTATGTCAATAACCACTAGGTCAGTAATATCGGTAACATAAAGTCTGTTTTTGTAAACTCCCATACCTTTTGGCGCATTTAACCCGACAACCCATTTCAGAGTGTTTATTTTACCGGAAAGGGCAACTTTAGAAATAAATCCATTAGAGTCAATATCAGCAGGTTGTCCGTTAATATTGGAAACGTATAACGAATTTCGTCTCTTGTCATAAAAAATGGACTCTGGTGTTTTTAGTGAGTTTGGTGTTGCCCATTTTTCTGTCAATCCAGATTTTTTCGTAGTGTTTGGAACTGCCTCATCTTCAGTCAATTCAGTTGTTTTTGTGTCATTGTCAAACTCATCGGAAATACAACCGCCAAGCATCAACAGCAATAATAAAATACTATAATAATAAGGGTAGTTAAATTTCATTTGATTTGATTAAAAACAAAATAATACCAAAATAAGGGATAAATACTTATAGAGTGCATCAGGGTAGGATTTATTCATAAAAATAAATCCCATATTTTTATGAACAAACCCTGGTTAATTTAATCTTTGTTCTAAGTAATTAGACTTTGGACAAAAAAATATAAATTAATTAATTATGAAACAATAAAACG
>JAOZMU010000540.1 GCA_029934165.1 Bacteroidales bacterium | reverse complement strand
ATAGCTTTTCAATTTCGTCAACGGACAATCCTGATGACATAGCAATTATTTCATTACTTTCCAACTGGTGTATTTATTTTGTAATGTAACGGATTGTAAAAAAATCCACATTACAGATACTACTCTCCAAACGAGAAACGTCGTCCGAAGTAGATTTTTAGGTTTTGTACTTTGTGAGATATTTTGATATTATCTGACTGCGGAAAAGCAATATTATCAATCACTGTACTAAAACCTGCGAAGAATTTTTCGCCATTATATCCAATAGCAAAGCGTATTTGTGCCGATACCGCTTCGCCAATTTTTTTATCTTTCTTATCAAAAAAGTCCGATTCTACGCTTTGCATACGAATCATTGGACCGGCTGTAACAGAAAGGGTTGTGTAAAAATACTTCCGAAAAACAAACATATAAGCATATCCGCCCGAAATGCCATAGTTTTGTACCTTGATTATTTTTGCGTCTTTGTCGGAAAAGTAATCGTCTGCATACCAGCCAATTAACGCTGAATCGCCTTCTGCTTTGAAGATGCTTGTTGTTGCGCCTATCAGAAACGTACCTCCGCTTTTTATTTGGCGGGAATTGTGTACAAACGCCGAACGATATGAATATTTGTGAGCCCGAAACAGATAATAAGCACTAGCTCCAAACGAGCGAAATCTAATATCTGGACGAAAAAGTGTGTGAACATCTACGTTTTCGAGAGCCGGGAAACCATTTAATTTCTCTGGACGTACACCGATATAATGTCCCCAATGGGCATCAAAGACAAAATTGCGTGAGTATATATTTGCTTGAATATCGTATTGTATTTGCTGCGTGTTTCTTTCGCTACCTTTTGTTGGTAACGAAAAAACGCCAACATTAAGACCAAACCATTTGTAATTTACGCCAACGCCAAATTTAGCTACTGAATTTGGCTGCAACGACACTTCTTTCCCATTTTGATTGTTTCCTATTTCTATTGAATTTGTGTTCATAAAAACTAACGTCCTGATTGTTAATTTATCTCGGAGGTCGAGTATGCGTAAATCTACCGAAACAGTGTCCTTGCTTCTAATTGTTGCGTTTATGTCTTGTGCAGACGTAATTTTTGTCATAAATAAGAATAACCAAAACAATAAGATTGATTTATTTTTCATGATTTTTTTATTAGAACGATGATTAAATTAACCTATACCATTATTTGCTGTTTGTTGCTGATTTTTCAGTCAAATAGTAAATCCTTGTCTCAATATTAAAAAGTGCATGGCAGTTTGTAAGAGTACTTACAAAGCCCTTGTGCCGCCAAAAAAATTGATTGTCATTTTTATCCGCAAAAATACGCATAACGCTTTTTTCAATGGAAATTGATTTTATGAATAAACTCTGTATTATAATAATAACATCAAAACGTATAAACTTCTTATTTATAGACTTTTACTTGTTGTTATTTGAAGTAAAATTTAAAGTTTTTTATGACGCACCTACGAAGCTAATTTATTAAGAAGAGGGAGTGTTATATGTATTTTTCTGGCTGAATTAAGTTACTCCGTTATGGCGAATTTCTATTATAAAATTTTTTTACGAACAATTCATAGTTCTTTATTAATCAATGCGTTCTATTCCCGCTCCCATGTTATTTAGGCGTTTGTCGATTTCCTCATATCCACGGTCTATCTGTTCGATATTATGAATTGTGCTTACGCCATCGGCGGTCATTGCTGCAATAAGCAAAGCTACTCCGGCACGAATATCAGGGGATGTCATCACCGTTGGGCGGAAATCAAATTTACGGTCGATCCCAATGACAGTTGCTCTATGTGGGTCGCACAGAATGATTTGCGCTCCCATGTCGATAAGTTTATCTACAAAAAACAATCGGCTTTCAAACATTTTTTGGTGGACAAGCACGCTGCCTTTTGCTTGCGTTGCCACAACGAGCAAAACACTAAGTAAATCTGGTGTTAGACCTGGCCACGGTGCATCAGAAATTGTCATTATCGAGCCGTCAATAAATGTTTCAATTTCGTAATGTTGCTGTGCAGGGATAAAAATATCATCGTCTTTTTGTTCAAATCGGATTCCAAGTTTTCGGAAGGCATCTGGGATAATTCCGAGTTTTTCGTAGGCTACATTTTTTATGGTTATCTCCGAAGCTGTCATTGCTGCAAGCCCAATAAAACTACCAACCTCAATCATATCGGGCAAAATGCGATGTTGGCAACCGCCAAGTTTTTCAACGCCTCGGATGGTGAGTAGGTTTGAGCCAATGCCGCTGATTTTTGCTCCCATGCGATTTAACATTTCGCAGAGTTGTTGTATATATGGCTCACAGGCAGCGTTATAAATCGTTGTTGTTCCGTGTGCAAGTGTCGCTGCCATGACAATATTTGCTGTTCCTGTAACAGAGGCTTCTTCAAGAAGCATATACGTACCCGTTAGTTTTAAGGCATTTACAGCAAAGTAATTTTTTTGAGCATCGAAAGAAAAAGATGCTCCCATTTTTTCGAAACCGTTAAAATGCGTGTCGAGCCTACGCCGTCCGATTTTGTCGCCACCCGGCTGAGGCAAAAATGCTTTGCCAAACCGAGCAAGCAAAGGACCAAGAATCATAACAGAGCCTCGCAAACTTGCGCCCTGTGAGCAAAATGCTGTGGTTTCAAAATAATCGAAATTTATATTGCCGGCGCGAAAAGCATAGGTGTCTGTTGCGGTGCGTTTCACACTGACTCCCATACACTTGAGTAGCTCAATAAGTTTTCGTACATCAATAATATCTGGGATATTATTGATTGTTACAACTTTGTCTGTCAACAGCACTGCGCAGATTACTTGCAGTGCTTCGTTTTTTGCGCCTTGAGGAGTTATTTCGCCGCTAAGTTTTCTTCTACCCGTAATTTTATATTGAGCCATAAAAATAATTTATTAATCATTTCTGTTTTTGTTTGAACCTAAGTGTCTTGCACTTTTTAATATTGAGACAACGATTTACTATTTGACTGAAAATCAGCAACAAACAGCAAATAATGGTATAGGTTAATTTAATCTTCGTTCTAAGAGTACTTAGTAATGGAAAATTAATAATTTTGCTTACGCCTGATTTAGTTTTAGTTAG
>JAOZMU010000539.1 GCA_029934165.1 Bacteroidales bacterium | reverse complement strand
TGCTTAAATCATAAATCGAATATGCACCCCTTTCAAAATCAAATCTTTCGGGTTTTGAAAATAACAAGTTTCTGACTGCTCCTTAAATAGAAAAGCGGAAGAAATATTATTTATTAATCCAAATTTCTGCGGTTTTTCTTGCGCTTGAAAGCTTTTTTCTCCAATTAAATCACGTGCATCTTCTTTGCTTTTAATTGGGATTTGTCCATTTTTTTCTAACAAACAATAGCGCAAAGTCCCGAATATAGCCGTTTGCTGTGGAAAATAGGCAGAACGTTGAAAATAGTCGGCTTCCGTTATGTGCTTTGTTTTTCCGTTTTCTTTGGTTTGTTTTCGCCTGTATTTGTTTTCTTGTCCGAAGAAAAATATATCGAGTGGTTTTAGTTTTACCAAGTATTTAGTCATCGTTTTTGGTGTTTAGAAATTTAACTAACCGAAGCTGTGCATATATTTGATTTATAGTCTTATCAAAATCGTTGTCAGAGTTTTTGTAGGTTTCAAAAAGCAAATCTCTTACTTTGTTTATAAAATCTTCGGTTTCAATCTTTTTATGCTCCTCTTTGTTGTAAAAATTTTTAAAGAAATTATTTAACTTATTCGTCTTTTCAAAAACCCCTTGGGTTTCATTATGAATTATTTCTTTGCAAGTTTTTTCGTCCAGACTTCTTTCTTTTAAACTGTCTTCAAGGACTTTTTTAAGAATACTTTTGTGCTTATCAAAATTATATATTAAAGAGTTAATTACAAGCCCTTTGTCTTCGTTTAGTAAACTGGTAAATTCTTTGTTCAATGGCTTTTTTAAAACAGCTTCAAACGCTTGCCCGCTATGTTTTAGCACCTTAAACGCAATTGCATTTTTGTATGGGGAGTTTTTAGCTTTGGAAAACAATAAATCTTGAGCCGTTTTCAAAGCTTCGCGCATAGGGTATTTGTAATAAGAAATTGAAATCCCGTAAGACATTGAAGGCTTTTCTTTTACGTCAGGAAATTTATCCGTGATTTGAGTTTTAAATTCTTTATCTAACTCTTCAATTAAGCTAAAAATACTCTGATTTTCAGTGCTTTCTAAAGGTGCAAAAAACAACAAATCGTCGCCACCAACATAAACAGACGTTCCGCCATATTTGTCAATGATTGAGGCAGCCTCAAGCGAAAACTCAGACAATGCTTCCGAAAACTGAGTTATTTTATTCTTGTCGCCATCTTTCGCCACATCTTTTATTACCGCTCCAATATTATCACCATCGGCTTGTACGATAGCAATGTACTTATGCGAAATTTTAAGTTTATCAGAAACTTCACTTTTTGAAATTTTATTCCAAATTTCTTCCTCGTCTTCTTTGTCTTTAAAAGTTTCCTGATCTAACTTTAAAGACTTGGTAGATATTTCAATTATTGAAGGGAAATTTTTTCCTTTATCAAAAACCTCTTTGTATATCTCGCTTTTATCTATTTCTTGAAGCATTTTAAGAAAAAACTCGCTATCCTTTGCTTTGTAACTTGCTTGTAGTTCGCAGTTTGCAAGAAATTCGTTTGCCTGAAAAATTGGATTGTCTATATTTTCACCAGTTTTCTTATCTTTTTTATCTTCATATTCAAACTCAACAATATGAGTATTCAAATACGATTTTAACTCTTCTGCTTTCTTGAAAATATCGCATTTTATTATTAAATCAGGAGGTGTAAATTTAAAAAAAACATCCTTCAACGCTGCTTCAACTGCCTGTTCTAATTCTTGAAACATTCCATTTTCAGATTGCAGAATTAATCTATCTGGAAAAATTCCTGCCGACTTAACGCTCAATTTACTTTTATCAACTTTGGGCAAAATGATTGCGCTTTTATCATTATCTGGAATGTTCTCAATTATTTTTTCCATTAGAAATGAAAAAAAGAAACTGGCTGCCCATAGCTCTTTTGTCCGCTGCGCCAAAGCAAGCGAACTTATGATAGGACCTATTGTTAGTGCTGTGTATTTCATTGTGTTAAATGTTGTTTTTAATAAAATCAACTAAGTCAAAACGTTCTGGAACTTGAAGTTTGGGTAATGCCTGTCTTTCCCTTTCATTTTCAGGAAAATCCCCAATGTAAAAATTAAACCATTCTCCTAATATTTCGGATATGTTCTCATCACGAACAACAACATATATCTGTTTTTCATAGACTTTAAACATTACTGGAGATTGAAAACGAGTTATTTCTTTATCGCCATTTTTAATATGTTTAATTTTTACTTTTTTCTTGAGTTTTTGATAATCGTGTAATTCTGCTAAACCCAATAAAGCTCTAACATACATTACATTGTCTGAGTCGTAATACTCTTTCTTAACAATACTTTTTGTAATAAACCTTTTTTCCCATTCAATACCTTGATTTGCATAATACTCTCTAATTTTTGAAACATCAGTACCAGCATTGTTTTTCAAGTTTTTATATATTGTGTCAATATCTTTGTAAATATTCCTTGAATTGACTTTTATTTTCTTACAAAAAGAAAAATTAGTATTCAGCACTTTAGAAAAACTATCCTCTGTTGTGTTTATTTCTAAAAAACTACCAAAACCTTTGCTTTGACGTGTTCCGAAATTTTCGACACAAAGTAACTCTGGAAATAATTTCTCTATCTGTTTTCCTAAGGCATTTATAAATGTTATTATTTCTACTTGGATTATTCCTGTCCATATAACGCCAATTACTATTTCGTCATATTTTTGATTACTTCGCTTGTCATTATTTGCAAAAAAAGCAGATGGGGCAATAACATCAAGATTTGGTAAATTTAACTCTCTAATTATTTCGTTTTTAACTGCCCCTTTGTCTTCTTCCTTGATTCTACTTTCAAAATAAGAATATTTATACTCGCCTTGACTTTTCTCATCCTTTGTGTTTCTTATCCTGACCTTGTAGTTTAAGCTCAGTTTTTCCGCGTCATTAAACCAAGATTTATACTCTTCTTTTGGTTCAATTACAGTTTTACCTTTCTTTTTAACTTCATGAGTTAGTTTTAATCTCTCAATCAAAAACTTATCCAACTTCGGCTTCAATTCTGTTGCCCGAAGCGTAGCACCCTCTTGCTCATGCTGAAAGTGTATGAGCGGCG
>JAOZMU010000059.1 GCA_029934165.1 Bacteroidales bacterium | reverse complement strand
AGGAATTTTAATGGCTTACTTTATTAAATTCATTTTACTAAGAGTACTTAAATAAAAAATACAACGCACTTAAAATTTATTTTATGATTGAAAGTATCAGAATTCTTGCAATAAATCCGGGGTCAACATCGACAAAAATTGCTGTTTATGCTAATTCAAATCCGGTCTTTCTGAAAAATATAAAACATTCGACAGAAGAGATAAAACAATTTACAACCATTGCAGACCAATACGAATATCGGAAAAGAATCATAATGGACGAGCTAGAAAAAGCAGAAATCCGAATGGATTTAATCCGTGCCGTTGTTGGACGAGGTGGTTTGGTAAAGCCTATTGAATCTGGTGTTTACGAGGTGAACGATGCCTTGAAACACGACCTACGAAATAGTCCAATCGGGGAACATGCCAGTAATTTGGGCGGACTAATTGCAGACGATATTGCAAAATCGTTGCCCGACGCAAAAGCTTATATCGCAGACCCTGTTGTTGTTGATGAAATGCAACCGCTTGCACGCGTTACAGGACACCCAAAATTTCAACGTAAATCGGTTTTTCATGCACTAAATCAAAAAGCTGTGGCTCGCTCTTATGCCGAATCTGTGATGAAACCTTACGAAGACATGAACATAATTGTTGTGCATCTTGGCGGCGGAATAACGGTGGGCGCACACGAAAAGGGGCGTGTCGTTGATGTAAACCAAGGGCTTGATGGTGAAGGGGCGTTTTCGCCAGAACGTTCTGGTACACTGCCTATTGGGGACTTGGTGAAGCTTTGTTTTAGCGGAAAATACACCTGTGATGATGTCAAAAAAATGATTAAAGGCGAAGGCGGTTGGGTTGCATATCTTGGAACAAATAGCGGACTTGAAGTGCAAGTGCGTGCTGAATCTGGCGATGAAAAAGCCGTCTTCTTTTTAGATGCAATGGCGTATCAAATAGCAAAAGAAATTGGTGCTTTAAGCCCTGTTCTTTTTGGCGATGTTGATGCAATTTTGATTACTGGCGGTCTTGCAAATAATAAATATTTTGTAAACAAAATTATTGAACGAGTTTACAAAATTGCTCCAGTTCATATTTATCCTGGCGAAGACGAAATGAAAGCCTTGGCAATGAACGGATTAATGGTTCTTCAAAACAAAGTAAAACCACGCGTTTACGGTAAATAAGTAGGTGCGTAAAAATAAACGACACTTTTTCTGTTTTTATCAAAAAAACGTTGTTAGAAAAATTTCTGGCAACGTTTTTTTGTCTTAAACTTATCCTAAAAAAAACCACATTTCTACAAAGGGATTTTTATAATAACCTCAGTATTAACATCTTCTTGGCTTTTTATAATTATTTCGCCCTTGTGATTTGACAATATTTCTTTACATAAATACAGCCCTAATCCGTTACTTTCTGATGTCGGGTGTGTCGTAAAAAACGGGTCGCAAACTTTTTCTATGTTTTTTGCAGAGATTCCAATTCCATTGTCTTTTACAGTTATAATGCAATAGTTATTTTCTAAACTTAAATTTGTTTCAATTTCAGCCTTAAATTCTTTTATCTTTTGTTTTTCATTTATTGCATAAAGGCTATTTTGTATTACGAAAACAAAGACTCGCAAAATCTCGACACGATTTACACTTAATTCCATCGCTAAATCATTATGACTTAGCTTAATATCCACAGAATTTGGTTGTGCCTTATAGTTTTCTATTGCAACATTTATTGCGTGTTTTAACAACTCATTTATATTAAAACTCTTAAACTCCTGCTTTTCCGTAGAAAGTAAATTTTCCATACTTTTAATGATTCGAGTAGCAGACTTTCCGTGTAGTTCAATTTTCGAGGAATTACTACGAATCATACCCGAAATTTCATTAAATTCGCTAACAAACTCCTCACTCAAATTGTCTTTTTCATCGGCAATAATTTCAGAAAAATCGTCTGTCAGTTCAACATTCAATTGAGAATAATTAGTGATATAATTCATCGGATTTATAACTCTATCCACCAATCCAGAAGCCAATTTACCAACGGAAGCCAGCCTCTCTTGACGAACAATTTTTGATTGATTTCTTTTTATTTCCTCATTCATGCGTTTCAATAAGTGGTTGGAATCGACAAGCTGCTCTTTTTGCTTCTCGATTTCAACGTTTTTTGTTTCGAGCATTTTGTTTTGAGACCTAATTTTTGAAGTTCGCTCTGTTACAATTTTTTCTAATCGCAGTTTTTCTCTCTCAACCTTTCTAACTCTCAAGTGTACAGCAAGATAAAACAAAGCTCCCAAAAGAAATGCCGCCAAAATAAGTACAGCCGTTGATAGATACCAAGGCTTTTTTATGGTAAATCTAAAAATAGAAACCTCGGAAGTTTTACCAAAAATATTTTTTGCTTGCAGTTTGAAAGTCAAAGTTCCCCAAGGTAAATTTGTGAAATTTGCCACATTATACTCTTGCCAATCAGACCATTCGGAATTTAAACCAACCAACTTATAACGATATACGATAGATTTTTCCTTAAAAAAATATGGCGTAGAAAAACGAAATGAAACATTATTGTTTTCATAAGAAATCGAAACTTTTTGAGCGTTTCTAACGGTTTCTGGAAATACTATTGGGCTAACACCATAAAATATTGTATCTTTATTTGTTGAGAATAAGCTAATTATAGGTTTGGGGATTTTGGTTGTGCCAAACTCTGTTTCAGGATTAAACGTAAAAAGCCCCTCTGTGCCACTAACCAAAAACACACTTTTATTATTGATTTGAATAGTTTCGTAAGTAGTCATTTTAGGAAATATTCGCATCAAATTTTTGGCTGGTTCGTAGTTTTTATTGCGCGTACTTCGCAGGAAAAACAACTCGTAACTATAACTATTCCAAACTTTTAGTAAAAGATTTCCAGCACTATCTTCAACACAGTCTGCAACTGTTTGTTTTTCTTTCAGAAAACTACGAAAATGAGAAAAAGGGTTGAATTTTTTTCTATTCAATTGAAACAAGCCTTCAACCGTTTGAATAATGATATTATTATTTATTACCAATAATCTTTTCCATGCAAGAGTCGGAAAATTTCGTAGAGTATCGCTTTCCCATATTCGTTTTTCTCGTAAATACTTAAAACAAACAATTTCTTTTTGCGAAATTGGCACAAAAACATCGTTTCCAAGTCGCACCAAATTACCGGAAAATGGCTGACATTTAGCAATATACGATTTTTGTAACACGCGAGAATTATTCAACGTAAATAACTCCAATTTTGAGTTATGTTGAAGGATAAATTCATTGTCGCTATATTTATATATTGCCTGAATATTGTTTTTTTGCAAAATACGGCGAAACTTTCCTTTTACTGAGAGATAGACTCCAAAATGATTGATTGCTATAACTTTGTGTTTATTATTTGAATTTAATTCAACAATTCCAAGACAGTTATCAACTTGTTTGACGCGCTCGAAAATAGACATTTCACTTTTATCTAACGGACATCGTAAGAGGTTGTTATTTACCGAAAGGACATAGAGCCAATCGCTATCTGTAATTACCGAAAGTGCCTCACTGTCAATGCCTTGTTGACTATTTTGCATCCTAATAGGTATATCAATTCTACATCGCACAATGCCATTTGTTGTTGTCAGCCAAAGCGTGTTTTTAGCAAATTTGTTATCATTTACGAATGAATAAATGACAGATTCCGATGGAAATCCATTTTCTTTGCTAAATAACTCGACAATATTTCCTCGCTTGTCGAACAAAACAGCTCCGTTATTCATTGTTGTAAGGACAAAATATTCCGAATTAATTTTGGCTGCATGTGTAATGATTTTATTTTCAGCAAATTCCGACAGTTCAGAACTCCATTTTCGCGAGCCATTTTTCTTTGAAAACACGGAAATATCGCCATAAAAATTGCATATCAACATTGAGTCGTTCGACAATGGAATAATTGTCGTAATAGGTTTGTTTATAAACTCTTGCGAAACAACTTCTTGGCTTTCATTTTCGCTTTCTATTTCAAATAAAATGCCTTTTTCGTTCTGTACAAAAAGCGTATTATTAACTTCGTGTATTAAGAAAAAAGGCTTGTTTTTAGATAGAATTTTAAAGTTACTTTTTTTTGTCTTAAAATAATCGAAAACATTAGATAAAAGTTTTAACTTAATAATTTGATTCTGTGACTGAAAAAAAGCATTTTCATTCTTGAAAACTATTCGTAAAAACACATCATTTTCAAAAGTTATATTGTTATTACTCAAGGAATTATATTGCAATTTTCCTTTACTATTAGGTGCAAGAAAACCAAAATTGTTTCTACCACCAACAAAAATAACGCCTTGTGGACTACAAGCTAAAGCTGTAACTTCCTGATTTGCAGCAAATGGGATTTTTCGCCACTCGCTTCCATCGTATTCCAGAATATTTCCGTTTCCACCAAAATACATTTTGCCGTCAGGAGCTTGTGTTGTTGCACCACGCGATGTTAGAGTTTTGAAATCGGTTGGTGCAAAAACCTCTAACTCTCTGTTACCAAACATTTTGGATTGTCCCAAAGAATTGAAAGCAAAAGATAAAAAGAGTATCAGAAATGCCCAAAAGTTTGTTTGCTTACTAGGATAAATCAATTTCAAAATTACCATTTTTATTTGTGTTTAGTAGCTTTACTTTTACGATAGAATTGACTAATTTTTCATCGAAATCTGTTTCGACTTTGATGTAATTTTCAGTAAAACCGATTATCTTATTGCCTTGTTGATGTTCAAAAAGCACATTGGCAGTTTTTCCGGCATGTTTTTGGTAAAATTCGGCATGTTTTTTTTCAGACAGTTCGTGTAACTCCAAGCTACGCAGCTTTTTAGTCTGTGGACTATTCTTATTTTGCAGATTTGCCGATGGCGTGTTTGGTCTTTCGGAATACGAAAAAACATGCAAAAAAGAAATCTCAAGTGAACTTAAAAAGTCATAAGTATCTCGAAAATCTTCATCTGTTTCGCCCGGAAATCCAACTATCAAATCAATGCCAATGAAAGCATTAGGCATAAATTTTCTGATTTTTGCAATCCGTTCCGAGAGCAATTCGCGTTTGTATCTACGGCGCATTTCCTTCAGTGTCTTATTGTTACCAGATTGTAGCGGAATATGAAAATGTGGAAGAAATTTTATTGTCTCTCCACAAAACTCAATTATTTCGTCAGTTAATAGGTTTGGCTCAATAGATGAAATTCTATAACGCTCGATGCCTTTTACTTTATTGAGTTGCTGTATTAAATCGTAAAAATTTTCATTTGTTGATTTTCCAAAATCACCAATGTTTACACCAGTTAGTACAATTTCTTTGAACCCTTTTTTGGCAATTTCTACAGCCTGCTCTACCGTTTTTGCAATATTTTGGTTTCGGCTTTTTCCTCGCGCTATTGCGACAGTGCAGTAGCTACAATGGTAATCGCAACCGTCCTGAACTTTCAGAAACGAGCGTGTTCTTTCGCCAGAAGAGTAAGATGGAAAGAATCTAAGTTCTTCATTTTCACATGGTTGTTGGTTGTTTGCATTACCTTGCAAATAATTATTTATGTGGGCTACAATGTCCGCCTTTTGATTTGCGCCTAAAACTAAGTCAATTCCTTGAATTTTCGCTACTTCGTCTGGCTTAAGCTCTGTGTAACAACCAATTGCCACTACAATAGCGTTTGGTGATGTACGAATTGCCTTGCGAATTGTTTCGCGACATTTTTTATCTGCCAATTGCGTTACAGAACAGGTGTTTATGACACAAACATCTACCGTTTTGCCGAATGTAACTTTCTGATAACCATTCAATTCAAAAGATCGTGCTATCGTAGAAGTTTCGGCAAAATTCAATTTACATCCAAGTGTATGAAAGGCAACGGTTTTGATTCGCGAAAAATCCATATTAGTCATATTTTGCGTATTTTTCTGCAAGCAGTATTTTTAATTTTATGCGAAGATATAAAATTATTTTCAATTCCTTGATTCATACTGAGTTTGTTCATTAAAAAATCGTCCCTTTTAGAGTTGCTATTAATCTGAATTTTAACTACATATAACTCATAATAAATAGCTCTATATGTTTTTTGGTTTTTTATTGCTTTGCTAACATAAAAATTGCTTACAGATTTGCATTTCTATAATTTTTTTTAATACTTTTGTTTCGTTGTTTTACGAAATACTAAATACCCTAAACAACAAATAGTTAAACTATTTTTTAACCAATAAAAACAAATTACTATGAAGGTTATTATGAAAATTGAAGTTTTAGGTTCTGGTTGCGCAAAGTGCAATAAATTGGCAGAAGCAACGAAAAAAGTTGTAGCAGAATTAAACTTAGATGCAAATATAGAAAAAGTCGAAGATATAATAAAAATCATGGGATATGGCGTGATGAGTACTCCAGCTTTAGTTATTGATGGCGAAGTAGTTTCGAGTGGTAAATTGCTGTCAAACAAAGAATTGCGCCAAATTTTTGTATCTCGTAAATAAAGATAATCCAAAATTAATGTTTAATATTTATGAAAACTAAACAGATGAAAATCAACCTTATTACCCTTGCAATAATTGCCTTTTTCTTTGCCGCTTGCAGTCAAAGCACCGAAGACAAAAAAAGCGAAAACGCCGACACAACAAAAACAACGCAAGTTGCCGAAAAAGAAGCGAAATTTGATGTTGCCGTTTACTATTTTCATGGCGACAGACGCTGCGAAACCTGCGTAGCTGTTGGCGATGTGGCGATGAAAACCATAACCGAAAAATTTGGAAAAGATGCAAAAATCGTTTTTCAGGATATAAATTTTGATGAAGAAAAAAACACCGCATTAGCCGAAAAATACGAAGTTGGCGGCTCTTCTTTGCTAATTGTTTCGGGCGAAAAAGTCGAAGATTTGACAACAATGGCTTTTCAAAACGCTGTCAGCAATCCAGATTCTCTTTCGATGACAATTGCGTCATCCATCAAGACGATAAAACAATAACCAGTGGAATATCTGCAAACCCTTTTAGCCAGCACGGAAACTCCGTTTCTGGCTGCAATCTTGATGGGACTGATGACAGCCGTAAGCCCTTGTCCGTTAGCGACAAACATCACCGCAACGGCGTACATAAGCAAGGATATCCAGAACAAGCGAATTATTTTTCGTAATGGGCTGATTTACACGCTTGGACGCGCAATAAGTTACACCGGACTTGGTGTTATCCTCTTTTTTGGTGCTAGTAAATTTCGTATTTCTGGCTTTTTCAACACTTATGGCGAACGCTTTTTGGGATTTTTGTTAATTATTATTGGCGTTTTTATGATAGATTTAATAAAACTAAACCTTTCTGGCGGAAATTTAATGAACAAACTAAGCGAAAAAATTAAAGGAGGCAATGCACTTAGCGCATTGTTGTTAGGCGTTATTTTCGCACTTGCTTTTTGCCCATATAGCGGCATGATTTATTTCGGAATGCTAATTCCAATTACTGTCTCCAGCGCATCGGGGCTTTGGCTCCCGCTCGCATTTGCAGTGGCAACGGGGCTTCCGGTGATTATCATTGCATATATTTTAGCATACACAGTTTCCGGAATTGGGACATTTTACAAAAGTATGCGTAAATTTGAGTTCTGGTTTCGGCGTATTGTTGGCGCACTTTTCATTCTTGTTGGAATATATTATCTGGTTATTTTTTACGTTTAAACACATGGAAAAATCATTCACTTTCCTCAAAAAAGAGTTAAAACTATGGCAATAGAAAATACTATTTCGGAACAAAATGGCAGCATTTCAACTCTTTTGTTGCCGGCACTAATGCTTTCTGTTTGGATTTTGTTATACCTTAATCTTCAGCCAATTGCCGATTCTGTAATTTCGCTAACAGGACTACAAAATGGCGAACATTTGACCGAAGCTCTACGCTTTTTCATCTACGAAGTTCCAAAAGTTATGCTGCTTCTTGTGCTAATTGTCTATATTGTAGGAGTTATCCGCACGTTTTTCAGCCCTGCACGCACTCGAAAAGCGCTCGAAGGAAAATCGGTTTTTACTGGCAATGTCATGGCAGCACTTTTAGGCATTGTAACGCCATTTTGTTCTTGTTCTGCTATTCCGCTTTTCATAGGTTTTGTCGAAGCAGGTATTCCAATAGGCGTTACGTTTTCGTTTCTCATTGCGGCACCAATGATAAATGAAATAGCTGTGGTTCTGTTACTTGGACTTTTTGGTTGGAAAGTAATGCTTATTTATATTTCGACAGGACTTTTTGTTGCCATTCTTTCTGGTTATGTTATCCATCTATTTAAAATGGAAAAATACGTAGCAGATTGGGTTTACAAAGCACGTTCAAATCAGCAGCAACAAGCCGAGCAAAAACATACTTTGACAAGCCGCATCGCTTCAGGATTTACGATTGTCAAAGAAATTGTCGGCAAAATTTGGCTTTACATCGTCATCGGAATAGCTATTGGCGCAGCTGCACACGGCTATGTGCCAGCGAATTACCTCTCGGAACTTATGTCGGCATCTAACTGGTATTCTGTTCCGCTTGCCATTCTCATTGGCATTCCGCTCTACTCAAACGCCGCCGGAATAATTCCAATCGTCAGCGTACTCATCGAAAAAGGCGTAACACTTGGCACAGCCCTCGCATTTATGATGTCTGTCATTGGACTTTCGTTACCAGAAATTATCATCTTGAAAAAAGTGCTGAAAATGCCTCTAATTCTAACGTTTGTTGGCATTGTAGCTTTCGGGATAATACTAGTCGGATATTTTTTTAATTTTATTTACTAAATTACAAAAACCGCTTCATAACACCAGTAGGTGTTTTTTAAACCGGATTTTTCATAGCAGACTGCGGGCTTTTCGCGTGTAGTCTGTGTTGTGTCGCGACAGCTTCGTATTATGAATAATAAATTCAAATAATAAACTCATCTTTTTGTTTCTCAAAGTATTAACAAGCCTGTCTCTCGTAATTTTCCAATTTCATAGCCTGTCCAAAAAACCTGAAAATCGTCCAGTAAGTTAGCTTCAAAATCGTTTTGTAAATCAGATAATTTAATAGAATCGCCGGAATAAACTGAACATTTTTCAAGCGTTTTCACAATAAAAACTGCATAATTTGACTTAATATTTAAAATAACATCTTCCTTTCTATTACAAATCTGAATTTCCGTCATTTCAATAATTTTGCCTTTTTTCTTTTTCTTATAATTACGCATAATAGGCTTATTACCAAGCCATAAAACCCGCCTCGACAAATCCAATTTTGGTTCTGGCATAGACGAAATAGCATAGTAAATTCTATCTTGGTCAATAGTTGCAAGCGGAATCGGAAAATCGAACCACTCTTGCAAATCGAAATCTAGCCCAATACCGTGCATAAAATTATAAAGCGATTTCCGTAATCCTTGAGCGTAAATATCATGATTACAGCCAGTTGGGTCATTATGCCTAATTTCATTATTTGCAAACGTTCCCATCGTTTTGTCAATTTTATTCACTTGAAAACGTTTTGGATTTAACCCTATTGGGCTATGTGTCGTCATGCTGAATTTGTGCCAAAATGCCGAATGAACAGTCCCTTTTTCAAACAATTGACGCACAACTTCTAACGAATTGATTGTTTCTTGCTCCGTCTGAGTCGGAAAACCGTACATCAAATATGCGTGAACCATAATACCTGCCTCGGCAAAATATGCAGTAACATTTGCAACTTGTTCAATATCAATACCTTTGTTAATCATTTTCAGAATTCGATTCGAGGCAACCTCAAGCCCACCCGAAACCGCAATGCAGCCCGATTGTTTTAGCAAAATACATAAATCTGCCGTAAAACTCCGCTCGAAACGCACATTTGTCCACCACGTAATATTCAACCGCCGCCGAATAACCTCAATAGCAAAAGCTCGCATAAGCACGGGTGGTGCGGCTTCGTCAACAAAATGGAAACCACTTTCGCCTGTTTGTTGCATTATTGTTTCAACATTATCGCAAAGCGATTTTACAGTTTGTGGCTCGTAGCGTTTTATGTAATCTAATGAAACATCGCAAAAGCTACATTTTGCCCAATAACACCCGTGAGCCATCGTCATTTTCATCCACTTGCCATCGTTCCAGAGTCGGTGCATAGGATTTGCAATTTCAATAACGGACAAATATTTACTCAAATCGAAATCAGAAAAATCTTGTATGCCTTTTTCATTTTGTTTTATGCTAGAATTATTCGAACCATTATAAAACGTTACTTCGTTGTTTCTCAGAGTATAAGTTCGTGTCAAATTTTCGATTTCCCGATTTCCTGCAAAGAACTCTAACAAATGCAACAACGGCTCTTCACCATCATCTAGCGTTATGTAATCTATAAATTCAAAAATCCGTTTTTCCGACAAGCTCCGCAGTTCGGTATTTGCATAACCGCCTCCAAAAATAATTTTCACATTTGGTTTATGTTTTTTTATCCATTGTCCGCATTTCAACGCGCCAAGTAAATTGCCCGGAAATGGCACACTCAGCCCAACGACAGTTGCATTTGTGTCTTCGAGTTTTTCTTTAAGTAAATCTATTAATATATTATGTATCAAGCTATTGTTATTGGTCTTTTCGTAAATCTCATCAAATGATTTTGCTGCAAGAGCAATCTGTTCGGCATACCGACTAAACCCGAAATCGTCATCACAACACTCGACAATAAAATCCGAAATATCCTCCAGATAAAGAGTTGCCAGATGCTTTGCTTTATCGTGTATGCCTAAATTTCCGAAAGCCAAATCCATCTCTTCTGCGTTTTCAAAGCGCGATGATTCTGGCAAAAACTCATCATTACAAATCAAGTGGGCAAGCGTTAGATTTTTGTTTTGCAAAAAACCGACAACAGCATCAATTGTCAAAATATATTCTTTTCTAAGCGCAAAAATACGCTTTGCATTTGCACTATATTGGGCAATTTTATCGATTCCAAAAAAAATTTTTGTCAATCCAGCCTCCGAAAACAACTTCAAAAAAACCTCAAGCCCCAAATCGCACTGAAAAGACGAAATACCTTTCGTGTTCAAAAAACCCTTCAAACAAGTTGTGGCAGGATATGGTGTGTTAAACTGCGAAAATGGTGGCGTTATAAGAAGCACCTTATCTAATTTCGCTACTTTTTTTTTATTCTTAATTTTCATAATTTTTTCAACTATTACAGCCAAATTCTGTCAGATATATTAATTACATGATATACAGCATAATAAAAGTCTGTAATGAGACATCATACTGGATTTAAGGTAATGTACAAAATTTGTCTGAATTTATACAAAAAACTTAAATATTTTGACGTATTAAGGAATATTTAAGTTGCTGGTAATAAATATAATAAATACTTTCTTACAGAATTTTGCTTTAATATGGAAAAATATAATTCAATCCTGAAAAAATAAATTTATCTTAGTAGCTGAAAAGTCGGAAAAACCTTTCTTATAGTTGCTAACTGTTTGATTATCAAATTAAAGTGTAACTCACTCTGAT
>JAOZMU010000538.1 GCA_029934165.1 Bacteroidales bacterium | reverse complement strand
CCCTTACAATAAGGAACAAAATTAACAATCAAATCAAAGGTTTCATGTCACACCCCCTTCATTGACGGGTTATATTTTTCACGCAGCAGCCGACTGCCTGATTTTTTGCCCCGGCCGCCTGCCCGTCTCACTGAAACCGGAAACTTCGCCCTGTCTCTGTTTCGGACGGCCTGCCGTCTCAGCGGAAACGCAGAGCTCCGCACTGTGTCTTTCAGACGGCCTCACATCTCACCGCAGCCGGACTGCCCCGCTGTTTCGCTCTCACGGGCGGCTCTCATAACCGCTCACAATGAGAAAAATATAACGCCCAAAATAAGCGGCGGGGCGGATTAACCCAGCAACTTCATTAACCCACAAGTAGCCCCGTCCGCTTCATTTGAGGGTTATATTTTTAATCCAGTCCATTATTTTAAACGTATCACCAGTAAAGAGTAACGGGATAAGCTGAAAACACACTGTCTCTGCTGACTAAAAGCAGCCTGTCTTCAATTGCCTGGCAGATCAGCAGCCTGTCAAACGGATCACGGTGATGCATCGGCAGATTTTCCAGCATGTAAATATGAGAGACTGAAACAGACAGTATTTGCAGACTGTTGATATTCTGCTGATTTTCAATCAGATATCTTAACGTATGTCTCAGTCTCAGCTTGCCAAGCTGAATCTTGATCTGCATTTCCCATATGCTTGCGATGCTCAAAATAAGATCGTTGTCACTGTTCTGACAGGCTTCAAGAACTCTTTCCGACAGTCTTTCAGGTTCGTCCGACCACCAGATGAAAGTATGGGTGTCAAGAAGCAGTTTCATTTTTCTCCCAGCCAGAATTCATCAGGCAGGGGTTCGTCAAAATCGTCGCTTACCCAAATCTCCCCCCTGTTCAGTCCCGGAATTCTCTTTCTGACCGCTCCGGATATCGCTGTCAGTTTTGCAAACGGTCTGCTGTCTTTTTCAATGATGATATCATCGCCTTTTGAAATGAGTGCCAGAATATCCGGTATCTTTGCCTGCATATCATCTGCTGCAATAATCTTTGTAGCCATTTTAAAACCTCAATTCATATTGCCATTTCATACAATTGTCCCGGTTACTATCTTCAGCCAATCTTTTACAGAACTGAGAGTTTTTGTCGGGTTGTTCAAAGGTTGTATTGTTCCGAAAGTCGGAGCGTTGAATTCTGTTCCTCCCATACTCAGATACTTTTCATAGGTTGAGATGATCTTTACAGGATAACGATGTTGAAAAGGAAAATCGGGATCACCGGTCTTTTTAAAATCATAAGTTCCACAAACTCTGACAAGTGCTTTCGGAACATTTCCTGCATGAAGCAACACGATATCATCATTTGAAATTTTGCTGAAATGATCCACTCTTTCCTCTTGGTGTGGTTCAACCTTTTTAATATAGCTTTTAACAAAAAGTTTATCTCTTTATATTTCAGAAGCTTATGCTGATTTCAATATGTGTTTCTGTTTTGTTGCTGACTGCAGACCGGTCATTATTTTTTACGACCAGTTCATCATAAAAAACGAAAAGTGACAGAACCTCGTTTTTCAGGTCTTCAAAAGTGAGAAGGGCCTCGTTCACTCTTTTTTTAAGATCCGCGAAAGTCGGAAAATGATGAAGATGAATCTCCTTCTCCTTTATTTTTTTCCAGAGTTTTTCTATAGGATTGTAATCCGGAGAATAGGCGGGAAGACTGTAAACAGTGAGTCGCCGGGAATTTTTCTCGAAAAACTTCCGCATCGCCCTGCTTTTATGGTACGAGGCGCCGTCCTGTATCAGAATGAGATGTTTCCGGGTCTTCCTCATCACCTCCTTTAAAAAGGATGTGTATGACTCGGAGTTCAGCCGGCCCTCATGGCCTTTGGAGAAGAAACGGCCCGTAAAGTAGTCGATAAGGCCGAAGACCTTGTACGACTTCCGGCTTCCGGAGGTTTTCACGACGGGCTGCTGTCCTTTTTTCGCCCATGTCCAGGTGAGAGAGCCCCACTGGGGAAAAGATGACTCATCGCCGAAAAGAATGTATGCGTCTTTTTCTCCGGCCGCTCCCAGAATTTCAGGCCATGTCTCCTCAAGCCACTTTTTCCGGGCTTCGGCATCCTGACGGTCGGCGACGAATTTGGCCTTCTGCCATGAGAAGCCCATGTCTTTAAGGAGTCTGCTGATATAATTGACGGCATAGAAAACTCCGAATTTTTCATAAATGAGAGCCTGAAGCATGGGACTCCGCCAGCATGCGGCAGAAAAACCGGCGGCCACCGGTCCTTCGGTGACGATCCTGCCGAGTTCTCTTTTCTGAGACTTCGTCAGTTTCGATTTCCGCCCCGGAGGTCTGCGGGATTCAAGTCCGCCGGGACCTTTCAGCAGAAAGTTTCCGAACCACCGGCAGACGGTTCTTTCGTGGACACCGAGGATCGAAGCGATGTCTGAGAACGAATATCCGTCAGCCGGGGCAAATATTGCCATGATCCGTTTCGCACTTCGGAGATCACCTTTTTTTTCGGCCTGTCCGAGAATCTCCTCCAGGCTCCCGCGGGTCGTTTTTGTCAGTATGATCCGGACATTTTCCAGCTGTCCGGATGCGGAATTTTCCGATATTTTCCGGACAGGCTCCGTATCCGGCTGTCCGGGAAGAGATATGATTCGTGCGGCTTCCATGTTTTTCTCCTTTTCTGAGCGGTTTTTACGGACAGAATATGATATCCCGGACTGAGTGTCAATGAAAAAAATCTGCCCGTCACAATTCTGTTTTTTTTCACGGACAGCGGGATGCCGGGAATGCGGAAAACTTTTTTGCTTCTCATGAAGCACTGTGCCGTAACATACTGAAATTATTGTCTGACAAACTTTATGTTAAAGCCTCTATAATCAATTATCTTCTTTGGAATAGGGTTATCACCTAAAAAACTTCCGTCATCCGAACCGATAGCAATAACTTTTTTTTCAATTGCTTTTTCAACAAATGTTACCCCTTCAGTCTGATGTTCAGCCCATCGTATTTGCATATGCCAATATGCCATCTTTTTATCCTTTCGTTCATTATTTTTGAAAATATAACGCAGAGTTCAGCGGCGGCGGGGATTCACTGAGACATTCAATGAGAGCCCG
>JAOZMU010000537.1 GCA_029934165.1 Bacteroidales bacterium | reverse complement strand
GTGAATTAACAACTTAGGTTAATAAAAAGCGTAAGAACTTTTGTAAGGGTACTTACTACATACTTACTAATAAATAACACAATGTATTTATACAAATAGTAAGCTTCATAAAAAAGCTTGTCGAAAACCTTTGTTGTTTGTTTCGTTGGAAAAAAATATTTCTCGGAAATATTTTCAACTCAAGAAATATTTTTTTACTTTAGCATTTAGCACATAAGTCGTATTAAACTAACAATGAGCCTGTTGCGACTGCAAAAAATGTAACCTAACAAACAAACAAACAGATAATGGAAGATTATTGGAAGCGATTCAAAGCATGGTTTGAAGAAAATGAAAATGAAAAACTGGCAAGCCTACTGCCCGAAGTTTTCCCGCACCAAATTGAGGAGGTTGAAAGCAGGATGCAAATGAAATTTCCAAACTCGTTTTCGGAATGGCTGCAAGTGCATGATAACGCCGATGCAACGAATGGATTCATCGGTGGTTGGGATTTAATGCCTATTGGTCAGATAGTTCAAGAATGGTCTATGATGAAACAGCTTGCGTTAGATGGTTTATTTGGCGAAAACAAAACCGAGGCTACTAAGCAAATAAAAGGCTTTTGGTGGAATCCGAAGTGGATACCGATTGTAAGTAGTGGTTTGGGCAATTTTTTCTGCATCGACAACGACCCAGCCACAAAAGGACGCAAGGGACAAATTATTCTTTTTCTGCACGATGACGGAAAGCGGTTTTTGGTTGCAAATAGTTTCGAGGCTTGGATTGCACGAATTGTAAGCGACTTAGAAAGTGATGTTTACGACATCGAAGGAGGTCGATTTAACCACGAGGCTTTTATGAAATCGAGCATCGAAGGTAAAAATATTTTCTAGCATTATGTGCTTAAAGCAAAAAAACGGCGTGCAATAAAGTTTATGAGTTTATCTGCGCGCTGTTTTTTGCGTATTATTATGGAATTTTCTTTACTCGTTTCCAGATAAAACTCTCGCCAAATAGCGGAATGCCTTTATAACCACGCACTTCCAATGTGCCGTCATCTTTCACAGTAAGACGACAATTGTATTTTTTGCCGTGTTCTGGCGAGTAAATATACCCATTGTCCCAAATCCCACTTTCGATTTTTTCTAAATCTATAAGGGTATTAAGCCCCAAAATTGGTCTTGTCTGTTTTGTAACATCGGTGTTTTTAATATCTGTTTGCATGTTTCCATTTTCATCTTTGGGATTAGTCAGCCAAACAATTTTCCCGAAAAGTTTATCGCCAGATTTATAAATCTCCACAATTGCCTTTCCGCGTGCTGTCGACCAAAAACCGATTGGCGCACCATCTGTCTGTCCTTTAGCAACTTGCAGCGTTGCAACAAACATAAATATTAAAACAATAAAATTTTTCATATTCGAGTTTTTTATTCATTTAGAACGAAGATTAAATTAACCGATGCCATTAATTGCTGATATTCTGCCTGATAGCAAATCGTTGTTTTGATATTAAAAAGTGTATGGCATTTATCATTTTTCTAAAATCAATTTTTTTATTTCTTGTTTTGCTGTTTCTACTTCTGTTACTGCTTCTTTTTGAAGTTGTTTTGCTTTGTTTCGTATTTGTGTAATATGGTCGGCTATTTTGTTTTCCGCTTTTTATTAACGTAAGTTGCTAATTCACAGCTTAAACGTTTCATAAAAAATATGTCTTAGATCTTACTTCTTTATTTAAGTTAGTGTCTGTCAAGAAAGTCCATTAAACCCCCAAGCGATAATCTGTGTTAGTACACAACGATAATCGTTGGTTGCTAATGACCAGCAAACACAAAATTAGGTTAAATAAATTACTTCTCAGATTTCATAAAATCCTTATATTCAAGCTGCAACCAGCACATAATTAGTTTCTCGCATATTGTTTCATTCCCAAAATCAGAGATACTTTTTTCGGGCGTTATTTTTCATTAGATTTTCCTGTCATAGAGGTTACGTTTAGTCTCAAAATGCAGATTGCTTCAAGTCTTTTTTCGGAATACTCCCAATGTTCTTTTTCGGTGTACTGCTTCATAATCAGGTTTAAAGCATGTTCTTTTTCTACCTTTTCCTCTACTTGTGTTAAATTTCCGTAGCCAACAATACTTTTAAATATCATTGTATAATCGCACGCTTTTTTCCCTGAAACAAGCGTATATTGAGCATCTACCTGAAAACACACGTGGTTGTTTTTTTGCATCAAATCTAGCTTTTTTCCTGTTTTTGCAGTGTGAAAATACAAAACTGTTTGAGTGTTATGCTCAAAACCAAAATTCATTGCCACAATATACGGAGCTTTTTCGTCCGAAAAGGCTACACGGCAAACTTTAGACCCCTTTAGAATATTGATAATATCCTCAATGTTAGTTATTTCTCTGTCTTTTCTTCTCATTGTTTTTTGTTCTTTTTTTCTTCGTGAAGACGTATCTCAATGATTTTTTTTAGCTCACCATCAATTTGCTCTAACGATTTTACTATTTTGTCAATTTCTACTATCGCTTCTTCTCTGTTTTCAACCTTGATATTTAGGTTTTCTTTTGCCAATTTGACCTCATTCACTGCTCGGTCGGACACGATTGTTGCATTATTTAATTCAATCTCCGGAAACCTAAACCCCTTTATTCTCTTCTGTTTAAGCGAAATATCCTCAAGAAGAGATTCAATTATTCCGATTTTACCTGTAACGCCATCCGTAAAAACCGAATTAACTTTTTTCATCGCTTCGATTTTTTTCTCTTCGTTAATAATCGTACTTGCCTGACTCATGTGAAGCTCGGCAAGCTCTTTTTCCTCTTCAAGAAATGGCTTTAAATTTGGATACGCATCGTTGTATTTATTCGCTTTCTCGACTTTCTTGTTGAATTTTTGTTTTTCAGATTGAATACTATCACAACTAACCATCAGAAGAAATCCGCAAAAAATAGCTAAAACTAAATTTTTCATGAGTAAATTTTTAAGTGCGCACATTGTGCTATTTGCAATAATTGTATCGTGTTGAAATTCAAGTCAATAGCAAATTAAAAAGTGTTGTTTATCTTTACAAATTTAATTAAGGTCTAAGACCTATTTTTTATGAAACGTTTAAGCTGTGAATTAAC
>JAOZMU010000536.1 GCA_029934165.1 Bacteroidales bacterium | reverse complement strand
TTTAACACCATCTACAATGGTGTCTTTAATGAATCTAATTTCATTAGCATAATCACCAAACAACTGTGATATTTTTACGTTCCAATTTGTCTCGTTTTCGCCAAAAAGCGATTGATACTGAGCTTTAGCATTGAAAAAAAACAATGCTAAGAAACTGATTAATAACACATTTTTCATGGTTCTTTGAGTTTTAGTTAATAATTAATTTTTAACATCAACAGCCTGTCCATCGCAAACAAGAATAACTTGATAGACTCCTTGTTGAAATCCTGTTAAATAAAGATTAATGTGTTGGCTGTTAATATCTAAAATGTAATTGTTATGTTTTTACTTTTTAAAAATGCAAATAAAATTCACGTTTTTGTTTTTGATTTGCACTAATAATAAAGGGGTTACAAAATGCTGTAAACTAAAAAAGGCGTAAAAAAGCCAATTAAGTTCTTCTTCTGTAAGTCTTTAGTAATGAGAGGTTTTAATCTTTTTTCTGTAATAATAGCCTGATTGTATTTTTGAAAATCCTCTTTTTTGAAAATCCTCTTTTTGCAATGAATTTACATCTATATCTGCAAATTACAAACTGGTATTTTTAGCTATAAACCGGGCAAATCCGGTTTGTTAATGGTGGTTTCGACACGTAGTAAACAGCCGCTTTTGTTGTAACACTCCAGTTAATCTTATGGCTGCGAAACCAAAAATTGACATTTAGGTCGCTATATTTTTCATTGTTCAATAACATTCCAATGCCCTGTTTTATCGCTTCCGATACGTTCAATGCTTCCGTTTTCTTTAAGTTCTTTTATTTTCCGTTTTACAGTACTTAAACTAATTTTTAACCGTTCACTTATTTCGCTTGCCGTAATTTTGTTCTTTTGCTTTATCAAATCAAATACAGTGTCATTTTGCAATTTTACAGTGTCATTTAGTGTTTTTACAGTGTCATTATTTTGGAGGCGCATTTCTTGATTTTTTAACCTATTGTTCTCGCCAAGCAATAAATTAGAAAGAAAGCTAATTAAATATTCTTCTGTTTTATGAATACCTTTTGATAAATCTTCATAATTTACTCGCACAAGTGCGTTACGGAAATACCAAGAATGTTCTGCAAACAACTCGTTGCTTACATCTTTAAAGCCTAATTTCCGAAGATATTTGATTAAAAAAATTGCTGTTGTCCGCGTATTGCCCTCTCCAAAAATATGGATTTGCCACAAATAACTAATAAAATGTGATATATGCTCTATAATTTCTTGTTTACTCAATCCTTTGTAACTGAATTTCTTTTCTTGTGCAAAATCGTATTCCAAAGTTGCTTTCAAACTCTCTGCACTTGCATACAAGACTGTTTCTCCGTTTAAAACCCACTCCTTTTTGGTAATATTGTAATCTCGGATTTTACCCGCGTGCTTGTAAACACCTTGAAACAACCGCCTATGAATGGTAAGATATTCGATAGGAGAAAATGTAAAGGTTTGCTCACTCAATATCTCTGCAATCCGTGCCGAAACCTTATCCGCTTCTTCTGTGCGGTTTTCTGTATCATTGACAGGGTGTTGTTTATAATAAATGTCTATTCTTAGTTTTACTTCATCAATTGATATGTTGCCCTCAATGTTTTCTCTGGCTGTACTAATCAGATAATCTGATGGTTTTAGCCCGTCAACATCTTGCAGTCCAATTGCGATTTTCCAAACTTTTGCCTTTTCTGATTTGTTCGGTTCACCTTGCCGTAAATACTCATCAAAATTATCCATACATATTGAAAGAAAGCGTTATACGATTTTTTTCCCAAAGACGTTGCCATTGGGCTGAATTAAGTTGCCATTTCGTGGCGAATTTTTAATGAATTATTTTTTTATGAACAAACCCTGATAGTCCTTACATAACAGTGTTGGTATGATTATCAAATAGTTACAGGGCTGTTTTGAAATAAACAAAATCAAATTTTACTTAATAATCAAGCGATTAAAAAGTAAATTTCTACATATTTTCATCGACCAACACTATTTTGTGTGGACTATCTCATTTTGCTATTAGTTTAACAGCGGCAAATGTAAGAATAATCGGTTTAAACGAGCGTTACGAATTTGTTAAAAAGAAGCAAAAACACTTATGTGGTGTAAAAGAGGCGCATAGTAGTGGCTGCCAAATCCGTAAATTCTGTTTTTGGGCAACCACAAGGGTTTGCTGCTAAATGGTCAAATCCATTTCTTTTGGCACAAATTGGTTTGCATCGCCGCCATGCCGAGCAACCTCGCGCACGATAGATGAGCTGATGGCTGTATGCTCGGGACGCGTAAGTAAAAACACGGTCTCAACGTCGGAATACAAAGCGTTGTTCACCTGCCCAATTGCACGCTCGTATTCAAAATCGGCAGAGGTGCGCAAACCGCGCAAAATAAATCGTGCATCGACTTTTTTGCAATAGTCAACTGTCAGACCTTCAAATATTTTAACCTCGACAGTTGGCGATTTGGCAAAAACAGCTTCTATCCATTTTTTCCTTTTCTGGATGTCGTAAAATCCTTTTTTGTTCGTGTTTTGACCTATTCCTATTATGATTTTATCAAACAGTGGAATTGCGCGATGAACAACGGACGCATGCCCAACAGTGAAGGGGTCAAAAGAACCAGGGAATATTGCAATTTTTTTCATCGTTATAAATTTTTTAATATCTTAGTTATCAGTCAATTAAATTATCGTAAAAGTATAAAATTATACGGAGTTTGTTCATAAATAATTATCATTACTGTCGTTGTGGCTTTAAGGCACAACGACAGTGGTGTCAATTTGTTTGCTACGAAGCACAATGCGGCAGGGATTGTAGCGGTAGCTTGCCGAAGTGGCTTGGGATTTTTGGCGCGGTTTGACGAGCGACCGATAGGAAGCTCCGCCAAACAGCTTTGCCAAAAACGCAAGGCACAAGGCAACTACAAGCGGAAAGCCCTAAAGCCGCCCTCAAAATCTGATTGTTATTTTTATCCGCAAAAATACGGATAACATTTTTTTTAATGAAAATTGATTTTATGAATAAACTCTGTTTAAGTGCCTTGCACTTTTTAATATTGAGACAACGATTTATTATTTGACTGAAAATCAGCAACAAACAGCAA